>DATIPP010000151.1:0-5285 GCA_035471825.1 Gammaproteobacteria bacterium | reverse complement strand
TGTGGCACTGGGAGACAAGGTCATCAAGGGAACCGGCCCGGTCAATGTCAAGTCCGGCCAGTCAAATGGCTGGGGTTTGAAGAATTACATCGGTAACGTGCAGGAATGGGTGCTTGATGGCGATACACTCAAGGCACGCGGCGGTGCTTATGAAGACTCCCACTCCAAGTGTGAAATAACCATGGAGCGCCCGCACGACGGTAGTGGAGATAACGCCACCGGATTCCGACTGGTACTGGAAGACACAGGATAAAACTGGCGTATGACGGCAACGAACCTCCGGGCATTGGCAAAAGACTATGCCAACGGTGTCATTGACCGGGAAAAATACCGCAAGGCAAGGGCGGAGCTCATAGAAGGGATCCTCGCCGGCGACATCAAGGTTGAGTCCCGGGAGTTCATCGCCCCGGTCGAGGCCGGTGATGACACTGACATCACGCAGGAAAAAACCGCCCTGCGTACAGAACCGGACGCCTTTCGATCCACAGGTGAATTTGAAGGTCCACCTACTGTTACAGCCCGGAAACCTGCCCGGAAACAGCCGGGGAAATCCTCGCAAAAATGGATCATCGGCAGTGCCATTGTCATTATCATCTGCTCTGTGGTGATCGTTACCCTCTTGTTGCAGGGTGAAGAAGAACCCGAACCGGTTGTTTTTGAGGCAATCCCGCCCGAACCCGAAGTGGCCGCGCCGGACACTGCGATGATTGAACCGGCCGCGGAAAAGCCTGATGCCGGAATCACGCTCATAGAACAATTCCTCGACAGCAAAAACTGGCAAACAAACAGCATTGAACAATTCAGTGCCGAGTGGCAGAAACTGTCCGATGCTGAACAGCAGGCCGCAATATCATCACCGGCACTGACACAACTTAACAATGCAATCTATCAGCAACTCCTGAAAGAACGTGCATTGGTTGGTCTGGCCGAACCGGAAAAGATTAATGCACGGCAGGAAATACTGGTCGGCCTGGCCAAGACCGTGGGTATTTACGATGACCGTTTGACGGTACAAAAAGTCCGGTTTCCTGCGACATCCGAAGTAACGCCGAAACAGACCAGTGTTGACGAACAGTCAATCGCAGAGGAAAAACCTGCAACCGCTACACCGGAGAACGAACAGGCAGCGACCGCTGAAGACACCACCCCGGATGTGCCCCAACAGACGGATCCGGCACCCACGGAAACCGGGACTACATCATTCGCTAAGGAACAAACAGTTGAGGAGGCTCCTGCACCGGTTGCTGAAACCGGTGAACCGGAGATAATAGCCGCCGCCAAAACAGCCGAGCCGGACACCGCCTCCGAATCAACTGAGACACCACGGGCAACTGCACCCGAACCGGCGCAAAAGGAATCAACCACCAACTGCAAGCCTGCCCTTGCCAGACAACGCCGTCCCTATTGCCGCGATACTATTCCTGATGTCGGCAAGGCACCGACCATGGTGGTCCTGCCCGCGGGGAAATTCATGATGGGAGGGGAAAAACCGGAGGAGCTGCCTCTGCATGAAGTAACGATTAGTGCGCCGTTTGCGATTTCAGTCAACGAGATAACCCAGGGTGAATTCGAGTTGTTCTGCACGGATACCGGACGCACATGTCCCCGGCAACCCTGGAGCGGGAAGGATTATCCCGTAGTCAACGTTACCTGGAATGACGCAGTTGCCTACACGCAATGGCAATCGGAAAAAACCGGTAATACCTATCGATTGCCTACGGAAGCCGAATGGGAATATGCAGCGCGTGGCGGGACCACGACACCCTATCCTTTCGGCGAGGAAGTGTTGATCACCGATGCCGTATTCTCTGACGTCAAACAATTAAATTCCCCCCTGCCGAAATCTGATCGGTCGATCAACCGCAACGAATTCAGGCTCTATCACATGGTAGGGAACGTGCGCGAGTGGGTGCTCGATCCCTGGCACGATAATTATAACGGCGCGCCGGCAGATGGTTCCGTCTATGGCGGCTCGGGTATCAACACCAGGGTCGTGCGGGGCGGATCATATGCCGATCCTGCCGAAGCACTTCGTTCCGCCGCAAGATTATCACTCGGGGCTGACAAGGCAGACAACCAGACCGGCTTCAGGATACTGCAGGAATTACAATAAGGGTTTCAAGTTTTACGTTTTATGTTTAACGTAAAATCTGAAACGCGAAACTTTTCTATTGTTCTATGAGTGTACGGCGTTTTTCAAAGTAGGCGTTCTTGAGAAACTCGTATTCATCCAGGGCGGCTTCACCGAGTATTTCCTTTGCACTCAATAAGTCGGCCTTGAAATCAACGTAGTTGAGCGACAACAGCCCTGCCTTTGCCTTGGTACTTTCCAGGTAAAACACCGGGTTCAACAGACCGCCATCTACCGCGAAGCCCGCCGCATCCCGCAATGTAGTAGGCCCGAAAAACGGCGCGACGAGGTAAGGCCCGGCACCAACGCCCCAATACGCCAGGGTCTGACCAAAATCCTCCTTGTTTTTCGGAATCCCGGCTTCACTGGCAATGTCATTGATGCCCAGTAATCCGACAGTGGTGTTCAGGAATAATCGTACCGTGTCCACGACAGCCTGGTTGAATTTCAACTGGAGGATATCATTGACCACCACGGAGATATCATTCAGGTTGCTGAAGAAGTTTGTCACTCCTTCGTCGATAAACCCCGGGGTTATGGCCTTGTAGACCTTGCCCAGCGGGTCGAACAGGGCATCGTCCATGGCCTCGTTAAATGTATATATCCCCCGATTCAGCCCTTCGAGCGGATCGCGTGGATCACCTCCTGTTGTTGCGCACCCGCTGACCAGCACGAGTAAAGCCAGGCCAGTAACGATCCTCAATCTGCAAAAATGATCTCCCCGCATTTGCCAGACTCCTTTATTGTTATTCGGTATGGTTTCCTTAACTGTGATTCACTACAAGATAATGTGTTATTAATTTTTTTTCGTCCCGAAACAACTGGTATTATTTCAATAGCCGCAGGGGAAGTAAAACAGGGCCGTTCCCCATATTGATAATCTACAACAACTTGCAAGGATATCTACATGAATTCCAATATTATTTATTTATAAATACTGACTGGTAAGTAATGAGTGCTGAAGGCTGGGAGACTAGTAACAAGTAACGAATGACCAATTACCACTCAGGAGATCTCTCCGCCCGCTTCGCCCGGTCGAGATGACAGGGAAAAGGACTGGGGGCTGAGTGATGAGGTAATAACAGTGAAATGTGGTACGACAAACTTCAAACACCAAATACCAGACACCAAACAAAACCATGCACAATGATCACGCCAACGTAGACGAAATCGGCCAGGGGCAATTCAGCGAACTTGCTCAACATTGGTGGGATGCTTCCGGCAGGCTGAAAACACTGCATGCGATCAACCCGGTACGGCTCGCATACATAAAACAGTTTCTTTCACTCAAGAATATCCACGCCATCGACATTGGTTCCGGGGGCGGCCTGTTAAGTGAAGCAATGGCGAGGGAAGATGCGCATGTAACAGGTATCGATACCAATGAACAGGCGATCGAGATTGCCCGGGAACATGCCCGCCGGAACAATATTGAAATCGATTACCAGGTTATCACCCCGGAAGCATATGTGGAAAAACACCCGCAACAGTACGATCTCGTTACCTGCATGGAAATGCTGGAACATGTCCCGGATCCGGGAGCAGTTATTACCGCCTGCGCCAGACTGACAAGACCTGGAGGACACTTCGTTTTCTCGACCCTGAACCGTACTGCCATGGCCTGGGGGCTTGCCATCCTCGGTGCCGAATACCTGTGCCGGATACTCCCGCGTGGCACACACGATTATGCCCGTTTTATCCGGCCGTCGGAACTGAACAACTGGTGTCGCACCGCGGGTATCGGGATCGATGATGTGACCGGAATGACTTACCTGCCCATCATCAACAAGGCTTCTCTTTCCGGCAATACTGCGGTCAATTACCTGGCGCATGGCCGGTTATCGTCCTCCCATGATTAAATCCGTTTTTTTCGACCTGGATGGCACTCTTGCCGATTCCGCCCCGGACCTGGCGGCCGCGCTGAACCAGTTGCGCCGGGAACATGACAAAGCGGATCTTCCCTATAAACAGATCCGGCCCGTTGTGTCACAGGGTGGTGATGCCATGATATTACTGGGATTTGATGTCGACCCGGAAAGCGATGTGTTTGCCTCGCTCAGACAGCGTTTTTTGCAGATCTACGAACAACTCTTGCATAACGGCACCAGCCTGTTTCCGGAAATGGAAAGCGTACTCGATCAACTGGAACGGGAAGGTCTGACCTGGGGTGTCGTCACCAACAAGCCCTCCTGGTTGACCAACCCTCTCATGCAGAAACTCCGGCTCGAAACACGCGCCGGCTGCATCGTGAGCGGGGACTCGACAGAATACAAAAAACCCCATCCTGCACCCATGTTGTATGCCTGCGAAATCTCGAACAGCCGGCCGGAAACTTCCGTGTATGTCGGTGATGCCCGGCGTGACATCGATGCCGGACGTGCAGCAGGGATGTATACCATCGTGGCGGACTATGGCTATATCAGTGACGATGAAAACAGTACGGACTGGCGGGCCGATGCCCACATCTCGCACCCCCTGGAACTGATGGACTGGATACGACAACAAAACCGGGCATGAATGCGGAGGTTTATTGCCGCGACAAGGCCGCCCCCCCGGGTTCCGGTTTTTACTATGGCAGCCTGTTTTATAAACCCGAAACCCGGAACAATTTGTATTGCCTGTACGCCTTTTTGACCGAGGTCGAGGACATAATCGTTGAATGTTCCGACCCGGGTGTTGCCCGGATCAAGCTGGCATGGTGGGAAGAAGAACTCGGACGCGCCGCATCCGCTGAAGCCAGGCATCCTGTCGGACAGGCATTAAGCCGGCTGATACTTAACGACTCTGTCGATGAAAAAAAGCTGCATGCTTTCATTGAAACAACCGGACGTCAACTGAGCCATGCCCGTTTCAACAGTTATGATGAAATCCTGGATTTTTTCGCAACTGGAAGTGGGTTGATCTGGGAATCCATTGCCCGGTGTTGCGGATCGAACGAACAAGATTCCATTGCCGCTGCCAACCGGACCGGCTGCCTGCTACGCTATTTTGACAATCTTCAGGCGTCGAGGAGTCTGTTAAACAACCAGCAATTCCTTGCACCACACGGTGAACTGGCCCGGTTCAACCTGGAACCGACCGATTTATTGCAGCCACAACAGGAAAACGTATCGGCCTTTTTTGCCGGCCAAATCGAACGCTTGATTGCGGACCT
>DATIPP010000150.1:0-2272 GCA_035471825.1 Gammaproteobacteria bacterium | reverse complement strand
CAACCAGACCGGATGCAAATCCCAGCTTGTCTACCATGCGCTTGTACCTGGCAGTCACCCCTGCCTTGCTGGTTGATCGGGTAACAACGGGTAATATCCTGTCTGCCAGTTTCTCACCACTGGTCTGCCGGAAATATCGTGTCGCCGCATCATCCGGCCCGTTGAGAATGGATCTTGCGTCAGTAAAACTCATTTCACGAATGGCTGTTGAAAAAATATCTGCCACCCCGGGGACAGCCTGTTCAGCGGCACGGTTCATGGACAGGATGAATTCATCAACGATTTCATCGTGGCCCAGTTTGCGCAATACGTCTTCCACTTTTTCCAGTTTATCCGGCATGCGGATTTTTACCTTGCCGTTTCGGTAAAATCCATCTGTACGGCCCAGTGTAGTGACAGCGTATCCGGTGCCCCTTGCGAGTGCCTCCTTAAGCCCGAGAGCGATTTCGTTATACTCCACGTCTGTGCTGTCCCGGTCACCAGGAAATACATTGAGCAAATCATTCCAGGCAGTTCCGGCACTGCATGAAGTCATCATGCATACTGTAAAAAACAACATGTAAAACCGGATTACACTGATTGGTATATTCATCTCATTATCCGGAACGCTATTTACCATCGTTTTTAAGACAAAAAAAGGGGCAAGGTGTTAACCTTGCCCCTCTTTGCAGCTCAATGGATCGATTACTTCGCTATGATATTCACCCGCCGGTTCAAGGCACGACCCTCGCGGGTATCATTGGAAGCAACCGGTTTGCTTTCGCCCATGCCCACAGTATGCAGGCGCGAACCGGAAACACCCTGCGATACCAGGTATTCGGCAACAGCCCGTGCACGACGCTGTGACAGTTGCGAATTGTAGGCATCCGATCCGGTACTGTCAGTATGGCCCTCTATCGATATCCTGTCTGAAGGATTCGCATTGATGGCTGCCACGGCATCCCGCAGGATTGACTTGGCTTCTGCCGTTAACTGGGCACTGTCAAAGGCGAAGTGTACGTCCTGTAATGTGACCAGCGTTCTTGGACAACCGTCGGTATCAACAACTGAACCCAATGGAGTTTCCGGACATTTATCAAGGTAATCCGGAACACCGTCACCATCGTTATCCAGTGCGCATCCGTCACTGTCAACTGCGACACCTTCAGGAGTAAATGGACAAAGGTCATTACGATCACGCACCCCATCACGGTCCTGGTCATCCAGCCAGTAGTGACCGGATTCATCAACCGGTTCTGCAGGAGTAGGAGGTTCACCCAGTGGCCGGCACCCAATCAAACCGCCAAGCGTACCAACAAACGTACCACCGATTGCCGCAGCAGGACCACCAAGTGCCCCAGCTGTAGCACCTGTCAAAGCAGTACCCCAGATACACGATTCGTGTTCTTCCTGCGACATGCCCTCGGAAAAAGTGGCACAACCAGACAGCATGGTAACTGACAGGCTTACCAGTAAAATCAGTACTTTTTTCATTATTAATACTCCTTCGGCATAATTGCCCGGTTTTCTCTTTGCATTTATTCGCTTAAAGAGCTCTGTAGATATATTGCAGATTTATTCAATTGGAATCAAATACCAAGTTCATTCCGCCTGCTAACATCGTTAAAAAATTCCGGATAAAAATGCCTGAATATCTATCATTTAACGAGTTAAACGAAAATCAACCTGAAGTTTTTAGTGTATACCGTTGTTTGACATAATCATCCACGATCTGCCGGAATTCCATGGCAATATTGTCACCTTTCAGGGTAACCACCTTTTTCCCGTCTATGTAGACCGGGGCCGACGGCGCCTCGCCGGTACCCGGCAGGCTGATACCGATATCGGCATGTTTACTCTCACCGGGACCATTGACCACGCACCCCATGACAGCCAGTGTCATGTCTTCCACCCCGGTATATTTTTCCCGCCAGACAGGCATCTGGCTGCGAATATGGGCCTGGATACTGTCTGCCAATTCCTGGAATACGGTGCTGGTTGTCCTGCCGCAACCGGGACAGGCTGTCACCAGTGGCGTGAAAGAACGTAACCCCATGGTCTGCAACATTTCCTGGGCCACGATGACTTCTTTTGTCCGGTCGCCTCCAGGTTCCGGCGTCAGGGACACACGAATCGTATCTCCAATACCTTCCTGCAGTAATATAGCCATTGCCGCGGTCGAGGCAACAATGCCCTTTGATCCCATGCCGGCCTCGGTCAGGCCGAGATGCAATGCATAATCGCAACGCCGGGCCAGGTCCCGGTACACCGCGATCAGTTTCTGTACGCCGCT
>DATIPP010000149.1:0-8866 GCA_035471825.1 Gammaproteobacteria bacterium | reverse complement strand
GCCGTTTCATCTCATCTGCACCTGCTCCCTGCCGAGGTGGCGGAATTGGTAGACGCGCTAGCTTCAGGTGCTAGTGGGGGCAACCCCGTGGAGGTTCAAGTCCTCTCCTCGGCACCAATAGCCGTCCAGTCTAGCACCAATGTGATACGGCATGAAAAGATTCACAAACATTCTTGAAAAGGATCTCCCTTTCAAGCAGATGATCGAAAACACCCACGATCTGGTAGTCGTGACCACGGCTGATCTGGATGGAAAAGGCCCGGTCATTGTCTTTGTCAACCATGCTTTCACAAAATTAATGGAATATGAAGCGGACGAGATTATTGGAAAAAGCCCGAACATTCTGCATGGTGATGACACAGACCTTGACGAACTTGGCAAACTGATCGAGCAACTCAAGACGAGGAATTCTGCGCGCAGCGAAATCGTTAATTACAGCAAATCCGGCAAGGCCATCTGGCTGGACATAAACATTGTGCCACTCTATGACGATAACGGCGATCTCGAGTTCTTTGCCGCCATCGAACGTGATCTTACAGAACATAAACGTCTTCTTTCCGAACTCGAACAACTTTCCCGGGTGGATTCATTAACCGGTGTTGCAAACCGTCGGTTCTTTGAATTTCGCTCCAGGGAACGTTTCTATGATTTCAATCGTTACAAAACTCCATTCTCATTGATCTATCTTGATATCGATTATTTTAAAGAGATTAATGATACGCACGGACATGCCTGTGGTGATGCGGCACTGAAGGCTTTGACCAATTCATGCAAGAAACTGCTGCGTCAAACCGACACGATGGCCCGCATCGGTGGCGATGAGTTCGCTGTTATCCTGAATCACACCAGACTCGAAGACGCCAACAAGCTGGCTGAACGCATGAGAAAGCAGGTTGCCGGCCTTCAGATTGACACGGATACCGGCACCGTCGGAATAACGCTCAGCATCGGTGTAGCCAGCTCACTTGGTGGAGACAAATCTATCGATGAAATCCTGAAACGTGCTGATGATGCGCTTTATTCATCCAAGGCCAACGGCCGTAACCTGGTAACTAGTCAAACGGATGCCTGAGTATAATAGTTTCCTCCCGGTCCGGGCCGGTGGAAACCATGTCGATCGGGGTGTCCGTGATCTCCTCGATACGTTTCAGGTAACGACGTGCGTTTTCCGGCAAGTCATCAAATTTCCTTATCCCAAGGGTCGAACTTTTCCATCCCGGCATTTCCTCGTAGACCGGTTTGCAATCGGCATAATCATCCGCTGTTGACGGCAGATTGGTCCGCTCCTCGCCATTACACTTGTAACCCGTGCAGAGCTGGATCATTTCCAGTCCGTCCAGCACGTCGAGCTTGGTGATACAAAGACCGGAAAGGCTGTTGATCTGTTTTGCTCGGCGCAGCGCCACGGCATCAAACCAGCCACAGCGCCGGGCACGTCCGGTCGTTGCACCGAATTCGGCGCCCCGTTCAGAAAGGTGCTGGCCCGTTTCATCAAACAGCTCCGTCGGGAAAGGACCGGAACCGACGCGGGTCGTATAGGCCTTCGTTATCCCGAGGATGTAACTGAAATTCAGCGGACCGCTTCCGGTTCCGGTGGCCGCACCACCGGCGGTGGTATTGGAAGAGGTCACGTATGGATAGGTCCCGTGATCCACATCGAGCAGCGTACCCTGCGCACCCTCGAACAGGGTATTCTCACCACGGCGTTGAATGTCATCCAGCATCCCGGTGACGTCCGTTACCATCGGGATGATGGTCTCCGCCATGGACAGGGTTTCCTCCAGTATTGACTGGAAGTCGATCGGCCGGGTCTTGTAATAGTTTTTCAGCATGAAGTTGTGATAATCGAGCACCTCGCCCAGCTTCGAGGCAAACCTTTCCCGGTGCATGAGATCGCCGACACGCAACGCCCGGCGCGCGACCTTGTCTTCATAGGCCGGACCGATCCCGCGACCGGTTGTGCCAATAGCTGATTTTCCCCTCGCCTTTTCCCGGGCCTGGTCGAGCGCAATGTGATACGGCAGGATAAGGACACACGACTCGCTGATATGCAGCCGTTGCCGTGCCTGTATATTGTTGTCCTCGAGCATTTGTAGTTCTTCCAGTAACGCCGCCGGACTGAGTACGACTCCGTTACCGATAAGACACTGCACATCCGTGCGAAGAATTCCGGAAGGAATCAGGTGCAGGATGGTTTTTTTACCGTCGATAACAACCGTATGACCGGCGTTATGGCCGCCCTGGAAACGTACTACCGCCGAGGCACGCTCGGTCAGTAAATCGACGACCTTGCCCTTGCCTTCATCACCCCACTGGGTGCCGATAACAACTACATTCCTGCCCACTGAATCCCGAGCCTCTTGTTACGGTTATTTCCAGTCATTGTCCGTGACCCGTCAATCAGATGATCAGAGTTTTGAAACAACCCACTTGCCGTTTTTCAGTTCCAGTTTTCGATCGCAACCCATGCCACGGGGATCACCGTCCTGTCCCGGTAATTCTGTGATAACAATCTCACCCGCGTCGCGGTATTTTTTGATTGCGTCCGGCAATGACGGATCATCGCTTAACGGCGCGAAAATGGCGGATTTTTTCGGAACTTCATAGGAGCCCGTTGCCAGCAGTGTTTTCAGGTCCGTACTGAAACCTGTGGCGGGCCGGGCACGGCCGAATGCGCTGCCGATGTTATTGTAGCGTCCGCCAAAGGCTATCCCCTGTCCCTTGCCCGGTACATAGGCGGCGAAAACCGGCCCGGTGTGATAGTGATAACCGCGTAATTCCGCCAGGTCGAAATTCAGCGGGGCGCCGGGCACCCGCCGCTCGACTTCCTCGGCAACGTGTTTCAGGTCATCAATACAAGCTGCAATCTTTTTACTTCCACCGGCGAGTGCCGTCCGTGCTTCATCCAGCACGCCAACATCGCCGTGTGCCGTTACGAGAAATTCCAGTTTGCCGGCAACAGCCGGTTTTAATGACCACTGCGAGATATATTTATCCAGTTCCGAGGCGGCCTTGCGTTGCAGGACAGCAAACAATTGCTGTTCCTGCCCGGCATCCAGACCGGCCATTTCCAGCACACTTTCGTAAATCCCGACGTGTCCCACATCAATATGTATGCTGTCCACTGCGGCAACCCGCAGTGACTCCAGCATCAGGCACAGCACTTCGACGTCGCTGGCGATACCGTTGTGACCGTAAAGCTCGGCGCCCACCTGCAGGGGACTGCGCGTACCTCCGGTCACTTCCGGTCGGGTGTGCAGCACCGTGCCGAGATAACACAGACGGGTCGGGACATCGCGTTTCAGGTTGTGCGCATCGATCCGGGCGACCTGTGGCGTGGTATCGGCGCGCAGACCCAGCATGCGGCCGCTTATCTGGTCGGTCAGCTTGAAGGTCTGCAGTTCCAGGTCTTCGCCGGTGCCGGTCAACAGCGAATCCAGAAATTCGATCAACGGCGGCATCACGAGTTCGTATCCCCAGCCTGTGTAGAGATCGATCATGTCGCGACACAATGCCTCCAGGCGGGCGGCATGCGGCGGCAATATTTCCTCGATACCTTCGGGAAGCAGCCAGTGGTTCCTGTTATTCATCATCAACGTACCAGGTAAAGCAACAATACCCCGCACAACATACTGGTCAGGCCGACAGCGCGTATTGTTGCATCATCCATTTGTGCGACCAGGACAATCATTTTGCGCAGTCCCTGCGGGTTCATGAACGGCAGCACACCCTCGAGCACCAGCACCAGTGCAATGGCGGTCAGTATGTCAACCCACATAATTAACCCCGTTACGGACAGACTGCAGCGATTTACCCCACATAAAAAATCCGGGGAAAGCCCCGGACACGTAGACATGCCAGAAACGAACCATACAGCCCAATCCCCACAGAGTCCGCCGGCAGGCGATCCCGGTTACGGTTTACTTGGCCCTGGGATGGTTAAAGTATTTAAAGAAATCAGAGTCGGGCTCCAGTAACAGGATATCGTTCCCCATTTCAAAACTGTTTCGATAGGCATCCAGGCTGCGGTAAAACGCATAAAATTCCTCGTCCTTGCCGAAAGCAGTGGCATAGATATCCGTGGCCTGGGCGTCCCCTTCACCGCGGATCGTTTCGGCATCACGATAGGCGTTGGCCAGGATAATCTCGCGTTCCCGGTCCGCGTTCGCCTGGATTCGCTCGGCCGCTTCCGAACCCCGGGCGCGAAAATCCTTTGCGACCCGCTGGCGTTCCGCTCGCATGCGCGCGTAGACGGAGTTACTGACTTCTTCGGGCAGGTCGATACGCTTGGTCCTGACATCGACGACCGTGATACCCAGTTCATCCTGGAGGTTGGAAGTGGTCTCGGTAACGATATTGAGAATCTGGGTGCGTTCTCCGGCAACCACTTCCTGCACGGTGCGTTCGCCGAATTCGTCACGCAGTGCACGGTTAATCCGTTGTTCGAGAAGACCGTTTGCGTACAGCACGTCACCGCGGGTGGCCGTGTAGAATTCCTTCACGTTCGAGATACGCCACTTGATGAAATAATCGACAATCACGTCCTTCTTTTCCTTGGTCAGGAAACGTTGTGCTTCCTTGTCCAGGTTGAGCAGGCGCTGCTCGAATTTCTGCACGGTATTGACCAGCGGAATCATGATGTGCAGGCCCGGTTTGCCGTCCACTTCCTTGACCTCGCGAAACTGGAACACGATCGCCTGTTCCCATTCCTTGATCGTGTACAGGGAAAAGTAGGCGGCAATACCCAGCAACACGAGCAATATGATGATACGTTGTGCCATAACTAGCGCGTCCCCCTTGCCCGGCTCGAAAAACTGCTACCCAGATTATCCGAGCTGCTTGATTGCGTTTCCGGGTTGAATGCCGGTGGTGTGGATGACGACTGATCACTTCGCCGGCGATTTTCCATCAGCCGATCGATCGGCAGATACATCAGGTTGTTACTGCCCTCGGTATCCAGCAAAACCTTGTTGGTATTCGACAGGACAGACTCGATGGAATCGATATATAAACGCTGCCGCGTGACTTCCGGTGCGCGCCGGTATTCCACCAGTAACTTGTCGAAACGGTTCGCCTCGCCTTCCGCCCTGGCGATCACCCGGGCCTTGTAGCCATTGGCTTCTTCACGCAGGCGGGCGGCTCCGCCACGTGCCTTCGGAATAATATCGTTGCGATAGGCCTCGGCCTCGTTCACCAGGCGTTGTTCATCCTCCCGCGCCTTGATGGCGTCATCAAACGCGGCTTTTACTTCGTCGGGCGGCTTGGCCGGTTGCATCTCGACGCCAAGTATAAGAATGCCGGTACCATAATCATCCATGATCTGCTGTATCAATCGCTGTTGCCGTTGTGCAACCTCACTGCGACCCTCGGTCAGGACAAAATCCAGTTTGCTTTTGCCAATGACTTCACGCACGGCGCTTTCGGTGGCCTGTCTCATTGTGGCATCAGGCGCAAAAACATTAAATCTGTAATCCGTCGGGTTCTTGATGCGCCATTGCACGGCCACTTCCACATCGACAATGTTTTCATCCTGCGTCAGCATCTTGGCCTTGTGGGTGATCGAACGCACCTGCCCGACATTCACCTTGATGACTTTTTCAATCGGTCGCGGCAAGCGGATATTAAGGCCGGGCTGCATAGTGGAGATATATTGACCAAAGCGCAGGACAACGCCGCGTTGCTGTTGATCGATAGTATAAACCATGTCGTAGGCCAGCCAGGCTACCAGGGCAAGGACAAGAATGGCCCACGGAAACTGCGAACCGTTTCCGCCGATACCGCCGGGACGACGACCGAAGATACCGCCAAAACCGTCCTGCATCTTGCGGACGATCTCGTCAAGATCCGGCGGTCCTTCACCGTTTCCGCGGTTACCCCAGGGGTCCTTGCCTTTTTTATCGGGTGGCTCGTTCCAGCCCATAAATGAATCTCCTGCCTGAATATCGACGCATGAATCTAATCGGCTACAGGTGTGTGTTTATTACTCGCGAACGTCCAATCATAAAGTGCAGTACGGTATCACTGCAAGAAAACATCCTTCAGACCGGACTCGTAACAAAGAGCATGCAGTCTCGGGGTATCCATGTCCACTTCCATAATCCAGCCGCCCTGTTCGTCGGTTTGTTCGTCGTGCACGGCACCGATATCAAACAGGTGCGCCCGCAACTTGCCGGCGGTGGCGGGAAGATTCAGGCGATGTCTTTGCAACCTCGATGCAACATGATTACCGATTACTCCGAGAAGTTCATCGATGCCTTCTCCTGTTTGCGCAGACAACCAGACCCGGTCCTGTCTGTTATCTCCGTTCAATTCGCTCCTGGCTGTATATCCTTCCTGCAGATCAATCTTGTTGTATACCTCGATCTGGGGGATGTCGGCCGCCCCGATCTGGCGTATCACCTCATTGACCTGCTCGAGATGCGCGTGTCGTTGATCGTCATTGACATCGATCACGTGCAATAGCAAATCAGCAACGCCGGTTTCTTCCAGCGTGGCATGAAAGGCCTCGATCAAGTCATGCGGAATATGCCGGATAAAGCCGACGGTGTCCGTCAGTATGACCGGCACATCCGGCGATACCTCGATACGCCTCAGGGTCGGGTCCAGCGTTGCAAACAATTTATCCGCCGTATAAACACTCGCACCGGAAAGCCGGTTGAACAGGGTTGATTTACCGGCGTTAGTGTAACCCATCAGTGAAACTGTCGGTATGGCGGACTTCCGGCGTTTTTTCCTGCCCTCGAAACGCTGGCTCTTGACCTTGTCCAGGCGGCTGTTAATGGTCTTGATACGTTTACCGATCAGCCGGCGGTCCGTTTCGAGCTGTGTTTCACCCGGGCCCCGTAAACCGATACCGCCTTTCTGCCGTTCGAGGTGGGTCCAGCCGCGGACCAGTCGTGTCGAGAGATGTTGTAACTGTGCCAGTTCGACCTGCAACTTGCCCTCGTAACTGCGTGCACGCTGCGCAAAGATATCCAGTATCAATTCAACGCGGTCGATGACGCGGCATTGCAGTTCCCGCTCCAGGTTCCGTTCCTGGCCGGGACTGATCGTGTGGTTGAAAATAACGATATCCGGTTTATGTTCCTCAACGATCGCGCGGAGTTCATCCACTTTTCCCTTGCCGATAAAGGAACGGGGATTGGGTACCTCGCGGGTACTGGTTACAGTCAGCAGGGGTTCAATACCGGAGGATTTTACCAGTTCAGTGAATTCACCGATGTCCTCATTGAACTCTGAACTGCGAAAATCTATATGGACGAGGACAGCACGTTCACTGTCCGGGTATCTTTCACTCAAAGGACAACACCACTAAAAATTACGAATCCCCTCCGCTGCTGTTTTCATCTGCCCGGGGCAATTTGACACTACGCGCCGGGACAATGGTTGATATGGCATGTTTATAAACCAGCTGACTGACAGAATTCTTGAGAAGCACAACAAATTGATCAAAGGACTCCACATGCCCCTGTAATTTTATGCCATTTACCAGGTAAATTGACACAGGGATCCGCTCCTTGCGCAGTGCATTCAGGAATGGATCCTGCAATGTATGCCCCTTACTCATCGAGATTCTCCTTGTTTTTATTGTAATTGGTTATATATCCGTGAACCTGTCAGGGGTTCTGATTCTGCTTATCACTAATTATATTACATTATGGCAGCCAGATTCGGATTTTCAGCCAGATATTTCAATATCTTGTGCCGGCTTTGCCGGTCCCGACTATCAAACCACCTGCCCCCGGTTTCGCGACGAAACCACGTCAATTGCCGCTTGGCCAGTTGACGCGTTGCAACAATAGCATGCTCCCGCATGGTGTCGTAATCAAGTTCCCCTTCCAGGTACTGCCACATCTGCCGGTATCCAACGAGACGCATGGACGGCAGCGCTGCGTGCAGGTCGTTACGTTGATAAAGCCCGCGGACCTCCCTTTCAAAACCGGCCTCCAGCATGTGCTGGAAACGCTGCTCCACGGCCGTCCGGATGTCCTGTCTATCCTGTGGACAGATCATCACCTTGATAAGTTCATGTGACATGGGAATTTCGGTTTTTCCGGCGAAGTGTTCACTCAGGGGGACGCCGCTCGTGGCATATACCTCGAGCGCGCGCTGGATGCGTTGCGGGTCGTTTGGATGAATCCGGGCGGCCGCCTCGGGATCGATGCGTTGTAAACGCTCGTGCAGCCCCTCCCAGCCGACAATTTCCGCCTCTTCCTCCAGTTCCCGGCGGACGGCCGGATCGGCCGCCGGCAGAGCGGTCAGGCCCTGTTCCAGGGAACGAAAATAAAGACCGGTGCCGCCGACCAGGAGCGGTATGCGACCGCGACGGTGAATGGCCCCGATCAGGACTTCGGCATCGGCCCGAAAGCGCGCGGCCGAATAGGCCTCGGCCGGATCGCAGATGTCGATAAGGTGATGGGGGGCTTCGCGTTGTTGCTCAGCGGTAGGCTTGGCCGTGCCGATATCCAGGCCCCGGTATACCATGGCGGAATCTACGCTGATAATCTCGAACGGGTGTTCCCGCACCAGGTCGACGGCCAGTTCTGTCTTGCCGCTGGCCGTCGGTCCCATCAGGTAGATGACCGGCAGCCCGGTCTTATTTGCCATGGCGTATCAGGCGCCTCAGTTCTTTTACACCGATTTTGTGCATCACCGTCTTTAATTCCGCCGCTACAAGCGGATCACGGTTTGATTCGATTTCCCGCACCAGGTTTTCCGCCTCGGCGGTCGACCAGCCGGTTGTTGGCGTATCGTTGACATGCCGTGCGAGCAGACGCAGCACGGCCGGGTCGTCGGCATTTATCCCCGGCTGGTTCAGGCAATGCCCGATCACATCCCGCGTCAGGGCGACGGCATCGGCCTCCGC
>DATIPP010000148.1:0-3186 GCA_035471825.1 Gammaproteobacteria bacterium | reverse complement strand
GACAATCAGGCTGCCCAGCTTGGGAATCGCCAGCTCGTAATGGTTCTTTTCCGCTTTCCCGTCAGGTATGCCGAATAACACCATCGGTGCGCCGGCATGCGTTTCCCAGTGTCCTTCCATTGCGGCCAGCTTGATCGGCTGGTGTTCATGCACATTAATGCCGTGTTCGTGCCCGATGAACACTTGCAGCGGTGCGACGATACTGATGAAGAGTATTCCCATCTTCATCATCACGCCTGCGGCCTCACGCTGTTTGCCGCACAGCAAATGATAGGCGGCCACGCCGACCACCACGAATGCCGTGGTCAGGTAGGCAGCGAATACCATGTGAATGAAGCGGTAAGGAAACGACGGGTTGAAGATTACTTCCAGCCAGCTTTCCGCGTAAAAAATACCATCGCGGATTTCGAAACCGGCGGGCGTGTGCATCCAGCTGTTGGCGGCAAGAATCCAGAAGGCCGAGATCAATGTGCCGACGGCGACGGCACAGGTGGAAAAGAAATGCAGCTTGCGCCCGACCTTGTTCCAGCCGAACAGCATGATGGCCAGGAACGAGGCTTCAAGGAAAAAGGCCGTCATCACCTCGTAGCCAAGCAAAGGCCCCAGCACGTTACCGGTCATCTCGGAAAAAACACTCCAGTTGGTACCGAACTGGTAACTCATGACGACACCCGACACCACGCCCATACCGAAAGAGATGGCAAATATCTTTACCCAGTAACGGTAGAGAACAAGGTAAACATCCCGGCCGGTCTTTAACCAGAGACCTTCCAGCATGGCGAGATAGCTGGCTAGTCCGATAGTGAATGCAGGAAAAATAATATGAAAAGCGACGGTAAACGCAAATTGCGCCCGCGCCAGGAACAACATGTCCATTGTCTCGTTCATATCAGCAAGGTATCAGGCGTCCCCCGGAACATGGACTAGCCACTGACCTCTTTCATCCCGGAAATATAGATCGCTGCCAGGAGTGACAACAGGCCCAGCAGGCCGATTACCGTGGCCGTCTCGAGTATATCGGCGAGGATACCAAAGCCGCCGCCGAACAACATCATGGCACCGATAACGGTATTACTCACTGCGACATAAGTCGCCCGGTTATCCGTGGTCGCCATATCGACCAGGTATACCTTGCGTCCCAGCCGGACGCCGCTGTGAAAGGTGGCAACCAGGAAAAACAGGGCGGCATAGGTCCAGCTCGATGTCATGAATTCAAATTGCAGTTGACCGGCCAGCCAGAAGAGAATACCCATCGATCCCGTAGCCGCGGCCCCGATGACCATTACCAGGCGGCTGGAGCGATCACCCAGCCGTCCCCAGATAGGCGCACTGAGACTGCCGGCGAGACCATTGGCAATAATCAATAGCCCGAGACCGGCAATACCGCTGCTGTATTGCTGTGCCATGAGGACATAAAACGGCGGTACCAGTGCCACGCTCAGCAACAGGCCGCGTGCAATGACGAAATGCCGGAAGCCAGCGTCATCCTTCAGTAATTCCAGTCCTTCCAGTGCCACGGTCAGTGCATTTCCGCCACCTTCCGTCGCGCCCGGCTCTTCCCGGATCAGGGTGAAAATGACAACGGCCAGCATCCATAAAACACCGCCGGCAAGCATGAACAGGAACAATACCCGCGTGTCGCCCGGCTGGCCGGGAACAAACTTGATATAAAGACCCAGCAGCAGGGTCGCAATTCCCGCAATGCCGGCACTGTATCCCATCAGGATACCGCGTCGCGTTTTCGACACCGTCTTGCCGAGAACATCTTTTGCCGCGACGGAACAAAGACCCTTGGCGAGACTGTATAACGTAATCAGGATCACGACAGCCCAGCCCGCGGCCGTGCCGCTAAAGCGTGCCACAGTCGCCGCCATCAGGAACATGGCCAGCGCAGACAGGACGGCTCCGACAATCCAGACACTCTTGCGAATGGCCATGCGCCGGATCACGGCCGCTACCGCCAGTTGCGGTAACAAAACTCCCGCCTCGCGTATAGGCACCAGGAAGCCGGTAAACGCCGCCGGTGCACCGAGTGCGCCCAGCATCCACGGCAAAATCAGTCTGGCGCTTGCCAGTTCATCGGCGATCTTGGTGAAAAGGTTGGAAAAAAGGTAGGCAAAAAAATTCAGCGGCTGGTGTTTGCAGGAACTGTCCGGAATGTCCTTGCAGACACGGGTATCTTCATCTCCGGTTAACAGGTTATACAAACGACCGAGACGCGGATAGTTCTCCAGTTGTTGTTCATTGATCGATGCTGTGGATTCTCTCGTCAAGCCGATCTCCCGTTACGGATGAGTTGTTCTTTTCCTGCCCGGCCCAGTCCCCTGATTTCGGCCTCACGGCGGGCGGCCCCGGACCGGTCGCGGTGGTTTTCACAGTAAACCAGGGTTACCGGCCGGCGGGAACGCGTATAGGCCGCACCGTTTTTGTTGCCGTTGTTATGCTCCTCGATCCGTCGTTGCAGGTCCGTGGTGATACCGGTATAAAAACTGTCATCGGCGCAGCGTACGATGTAGGTGATCCAGTCAGACATGGCTATTATCTTTCTACGGCTTGATTTGTGTTAATGCGTCCATTGTCATAAATATGATAAAAAACAGGATTATCAGCAAACAGCAAGCTCGCAAGGAATATTCATGCATAAACTGATTTACATTGTAACACTGACACTCGTTCTGAATCTGCCGGCGGCGGATGCCAATGACCTGGACGGCAACCTGGACAAACTTAATCTGCCGGAAGGTTTCATCATCGAGCATTATGCCGATGTTCCGGGCGCGCGTTCCATGACACTGGGCCAGTCCACCGGCACGGTCTTCGTGGGCACGCGGGATAACAAGGTTTATGCCGTGGTCGACAAGAACAAGGACCGAAAGGCCGACAAAGTCGTCACCCTCATGGAAGGTCTCAAGGTCCCGAACGGCGTTGCCATGCACCAGGGCCTGTTGTATGTCGCCGAACAACACCGCATCGTGCGTTATCCCGCACCGGGTTTCAGCCTCGATCTCCCGTTCAAGGAGATGGGCGAGGTAATTTACGACCAGTTGCCGGACAAGGCACATCACGGCTGGCGTTATATCGACTTCGGCCCGGACGACAAGCTGTATGTAACGATCGGCGCGCCCTGCAATATCTGTGAACTGAACGGTATCGAGGGCACGATCATCCGCATGGATCCTGACGGCA
>DATIPP010000147.1:0-5360 GCA_035471825.1 Gammaproteobacteria bacterium | reverse complement strand
AGCGGGATGCAATCACAGCGATCGTCGAACCACGCTCATTGTCCATTCGGATGGATGCCACCCAGCTCCACCAGGTATTGTGGAATCTGGCTGAAAATGCCATGCGTTACAGCAGGGATAAACCTCTGGTCGATATCCGGTGTACAATTAAACAAGAAACAGAACGTCCTGTAATCGACGTAATTGATACCGGGCCCGGTATATCCGATGATGTGAAAGAACATCTGTTTGAGCCATTTTTTACCAGTGATTCCCGTGGTTCCGGCCTGGGGCTTTATATCGCGCGGGAGTTATGTGAGGCCAACCAGGCCTCACTGGATCTTTATTCCAGCTCCGGTTCGGGCAGTTGTTTCCGGATCAGCCTGGCCCATGTCGAGAGAGAACATAATCTTTTTTAATTACCATGTCCTGTGCACTTGTCATCGATGACGAACCGGATATACGCGAACTCCTCGCTATAACCCTGGAGCGCATGTCCGTGGAAAGCGAGTGTGTTGAAAACCTCGCCGCCGCAAAAGATGCCCTGAAACGGCGGGAATTTGATATCTGTCTGACTGACATGCGTTTGCCGGATGGCAACGGCATCGATTTTGTCTCTTATGCCCAGGATCAGCATCCGCACATGCCGATTGCCGTCATTACGGCGCACGGCAACATGGAGTCCGCCATCCAGGCACTGAAGGCAGGCGCCTTTGATTTCCTGACCAAGCCGGTCGACCTGGCCCTGTTGCGTACACTGGTCAACAGTGCCCTGAAATTGTCCGCCGATATTATCCCGCCGAAACATCGTCTGGTCGGGGACAGTGAGGCAATGCGCAAGATCCGCCAGTCCGTGGAAAAACTCGCAAGAAGCCAGGCACCGATTTATATCAGCGGTGAGTCGGGTACCGGCAAGGAGTTGGTGGCAAAAATGATCCATGAACAGGGTCCGCGGACAGCAAAAGCATTTGTACCTGTGAACTGCGGAGCAATTCCCCCGGATCTCATGGAAAGTGAGTTTTTCGGACACAAGAAAGGCAGTTTCACCGGCGCCGTATCCGACAAGAAAGGCCTGTTCCAGGCCGCCGAGGGCGGCACCCTGTTTTTTGACGAGATAGCGGAACTGCCGCTGCACATGCAGGTGAAATTGTTGCGCGCGATCCAGGAAAAATCCGTCCGCCCGGTCGGCTCGAATACCGAGATCCCCGTTGATGTTCGGATTCTCAGTGCCACACACAAGGATCTGGCGAAACTGACGGATGAAGGTAAATTCCGCCAGGACCTGTTTTACCGGATCAACGTGATTGAACTCCCCATTCCACCGCTGCGCGAACGCCCGGAAGACATCGGGGAACTGATTGATTTTATCCTCGACCGCATGGTGCTGTCGCCGGGTGGAAAAAAACCCACGCTGTCGGACAGCGCCCTGCAGGGACTGCGGGCATATCCCTTTCCGGGCAATATCCGGGAACTAGAGAACATCCTGGAACGAGCGGTGACCCTCTGTGAAGGAAACAGGATTGAGTTGGAAGATTTGCAATTGCCCGACAACAGAACCGTGACCTCAAACGATACGCCGGCAGCACTGGATTCCTACCTGGATGACGTCGAGAAACAGTCCATACTCGATGCGCTAGAGAAGAGCCGCTGGAACAAGACTGCTGCCGCACGCAAGCTCGGGATCAGTTTGCGGGCCCTGCGTTACCGGCTGGAAAAGCTGGGCATAGACTAGGCAGGTAAAATGTGACGAAAATCGTCACATTTTGACGTAGCGGGTCGCCGATCAGCTGGTTGGTGTTGTTTTCAAGGCCGGTGTACAGATGGTGGGTGTTCATGCAAAAGTTGTTAAATCAACAAGATAAATTATAATTTTGTCAGGATTGCCTGTCAGAATGGGATTGGCATGGCTTGTGCATCCAGATAGCTGTATTTCGAGAAGTCGACCC
This sequence comes from Gammaproteobacteria bacterium, assembly GCA_035471825.1. Lineage (GTDB taxonomy): Bacteria > Pseudomonadota > Gammaproteobacteria > Eutrophobiales > Eutrophobiaceae > DATIPP01. The sequence continues at coordinate 3,435 of DATIPP010000147.1, read as the reverse complement.
GGGATCCCGTATTCGGGATATCAGGCTGACAATGAAACGGATTGGGGCGGGTCACGCAGACCTGCTGCAATATAACATTCAAAGATCCAAAGAGGAGATTTACCAAATGAAACAGATGCAACAGGGTTTTACCCTCATCGAACTGATGATCGTTGTGGCCATTATCGGTATTCTGGCCGCGGTTGCGATCCCGTCCTACCAGGACTACACGGCCCGTGCGCAGGTGACTGAGGCCATGTCACTGACATCCGGCATGAAGACCGCGCTGGCAGAGTATTATGCTGACCGCGGCTCTTTCCCGACCAACCCGACCGTCATCGGCTCAACAACCAGTGGCAAGTATGTTTCCAATATTACCTTTGGCACCAACACGGGTGGCACGCTTGAAGTCAATGCCACAATGAAGAGTTCCGGTGTCAACGCCGACATCCAGGGCAAGGTCTTTGCCATTGCAACCACCGACGGTGGTAACCAGTGGGATTGCGGTGAAGTCGGCGCAGCCGCTGCTGACACGGACATCGACACCCAGTACCTGCCGGGTGCCTGTAAGCCGTAATACGGTTGTAGCAAAATCTGTATACAAAAAAGCCACCTTGCGGTGGCTTTTTTTCATATCCTGTACCGTGCAATTAAGAACCAATATGATAAGGTCGGCAAGCAGGAGGACGACTGTGGGATGCTGCTCGATGCAATAATCGGGAAAAACGGATTATAAAAATGAACCTGCCAACTTCTGTAAACCCGGGGAGACTTCCCGCTTTCATATTTATTGGCATTGTTGTATTGACCGGGTTTCTGTATTACCCGTCCCTGGACAGTCATTTTATCCTGGACGATTATTACAACCTGTTTGAATTGGACCAGGTTGAATCAATGGGATATCTCTATTATATCTTCAGCGGGGCCGCTGGTCCCTCCGGCAGGCCGTTGTCCACGTTTACGTTTGCCCTCCAGTATGCTGACTGGCCGGCGAACCCTTTCAGTTTTAAAAGCGTTAACCTGCTTATCCATCTGGTTAACGGCGTCCTGGTATTTTTTATCACGTACATCCTCGCGGGATATATAAAGTGTTCAAGGAAGGAGTCAGCTTTTTTTGCCTGCATGGTCTCGGGTCTGTGGCTGATCCATCCGGTGCATGTCAATACGGTTTTGTATGTCGTGCAACGCATGACGGAGATCTCGGGTTTTTTCGTATTGGCCGGGATGCTGGGCTACCTGTGGGGGCGCAGGCAGTACGAAAACAACAATCTTCGCACAGGCTTTACTATCATGAGCCTGTTCGTATTTCTCGGCACCGTTCTTGCTGTCCTCGGCAAGGAGAACGGCATCCTGTTACCGCTGTTCATTCTTGTTACTGAATTTACCTTGTTGAATGACGCAAAAAGGGAAAGGGACTGGAAGATCTGGGCCTGGGTTTTCCTGGGAATGCCATTGCTAGCATTGTCGCTTTACTTTATCTGGCGCTGGGACAGTTTCATGCTCAGTTACGAGAAGCGCCCTTTTACCCTTGGTGACCGCCTGTTGACACAGGCAGTGGTCCTTTTTGTTTATCTCCGATACCTTTTTCTCCCTCTTTCCGAATCATTCAGTTTTTATCATGATGATTTCCCGATTTCGACTGGATTGTTCAGTCCACCCTATACCGCCCTGGCGGTTATCGGAATGTTGGGGATGATTTTACTGGCAATGTTCAGGCGGAAGCAATTCCCCGTTCCGAGCTTTGTCATACTCTGGTTCTTTGCAGGTCATGTGCTTGAATCCTCATTCATTAATCTGGAGCTTTTTTTTGAACATCGCAATTATATGCCATCAGTAGGTATCTGTTTCCTGACAGGCTGGTTGCTTGTAATCGCTTACAGAAAAATAGATAGCAGGGCAGTTTTGGTGATGCTGGCAGCAACACTTGTTTTTTATGTCAGCCAGGTCTCGGCAAAGGTAATTAACTTATGGTCAAATCCGGTCAAGCAGGCTATCGAGTGGACCGAGACCAGACCGGATTCTCCACGCGCAATAGATGGCATGGCTGATATATATCTAAAGTTTGGGGAGAATGAAAAGGCGAGGGAAATATACCGCAAAATTACCAGAATTTATCCAAAAGAAATTTATCCTTTTATCAAGGATATTACGATAAGCTATTGTATTGAAAACCAGCGGCTTCCGGATGAACAATGGCATGAATTGTATAACCGGGCAGTAAATGCAAAGCGTTACGGTTACGCAACAATTGCGGAGATTGATACACTTGTTGACGGGATGACCTCCAATCAGTGTATTCGAACTGACATCCCGAAATTAATGCGCATGATACTTGTACTTGCCTCAAATCCAGAATATGAATTCGCCCGCGGACCCTTGCACGAATTTCTGGCGTTACTTGCGATTGAGATCAATGATGGTGATACGGCATTGGCCAATATCAGGCGCTCCATCAGTGAAGCGCCGGCCGCCCATCGCCTGGTACTCGAGTTGCGTTTGCTGCTGGCACTCGGCAGGGTAACTGAAGCCGAGGCATCGCTGCAGCGGATCCAGGATTACCTGCTGCTTCATCCACGGGAATATTTAGCCAATCGGGATATAATCAGTGAGCTTGAAGCGAAACTTCGGATAATGAAAGAAAGCGGTTAATACTTGATCAGGTTCCTGAAATAATCTGTTGATATAAACCTCTGAACAGTGAGTTTAATATGACCGATATCAGTATTATCCTTCCTGCAAGGAACGAAGAGGAATCCCTGAAAAAACTGTTACCGGCAATCAGGGAAAAATATCCCGCTGCACAGATAATCGTGGTGGATGACGGTTCGGAAGACGGTACTGCTGCCGTGGCAGAAGAGGGAGGTGCCGACAAGGTAATCTCCCATACCTATGGAATGGGTAACGGCGCCGCTATCAAGAGCGGCGCCAGGGCTGCCACAGGTGATGTTCTGGTATTCATGGACGCCGATGGTCAGCACTCTCCGGAAGATATTTCCTCTTTGCTGAAAAAAATGGACCAGGGATTCGATATGGTGGTCGGCGCCAGAACCCTGGATCAGCACGCTTCCTCTATAAGAAAACTTGGCAACAGAATATATAATAAGCTTGCCTCATATATGACGGGGCATAAGGTAGAGGACCTGACCTCAGGCTTTAGGGCAGCAAGAAGGCGTCATTTCGTCAAGTTCCTGTATCTGTTGCCTAATGGCTTTTCCTACCCGACAACAAGCACCATGGCTTTTTTCCGTTCCGCACTGCCTGTAGGTTACGCTCCCATAACGGTAAGGCAAAGAAAGGGAAGAAGTCATCTCAAGATATTCAGAGACGGTATGAGGTTTTTTATCATTATCCTGAAAATTGGATCCCTGTTTTCACCCATGAGGTTGTTTCTGCCAATCAGCGTTTTTCTTTTTGTAACCGGCATCGGCTATTATGCCTACACCTATACTACGGAAG
>DATIPP010000146.1:0-1773 GCA_035471825.1 Gammaproteobacteria bacterium | reverse complement strand
GAACGCAATTTCCCCGGCCGGCAGGGACGCCTGCGCACGCAACCGGAGGTGAATGAAGACCTGGCGCGGTTTGAATCCGGCGCCAAGGAAAAGCACGTCGACTTTGCCGTGCGCTATTCGCATTACTTCGGGGATTTCGACATCGGTATTGCACATTTCTACGGTACCAGCCGCGAGCCACGCCTGTTGCCCACCGTGCAGAACGGTGCGCCGGTGCTGTTCCCGTTCTATGACATCATCAACCAGACCTCGCTCGACCTGCAGGCCACAAAAGGCAATACACTCTGGAAGCTGGAGGCATTGCACCGCAGTGGCCAGGGAGAGACCTTCAACGCCCTCGCCGCCGGTTTCGAATATACCTTTTACGGGATTTTCAAATCGAGGATGGACCTCGGCGTACTGGGCGAGTACCACTACGACGACCGTGACGAACAAGCCCCGACATTATTCAATGATGATATTGCAATCGGTGCCCGCCTCGCCTTCAACGACGTCCAGTCCACGGAAGCATTAATGGGACTGTTCGTTGATCGCGACACCGGCGGCAAGTTTTTCAACATTGAGGCCAGCCGCCGTATTGGTGCCAACTGGGTGCTGGAACTCCAGGGCCGCTTTCTCTTTGACCAGGCCCGCAACGAAACCGCCTTCGCCATCAACCGCGATGATTACGTCGAGTTGTATCTGACATATAACTTCTGATCTAACAAAATTACATAGATTGTCATGCTATTAGACAAAAAAAGGTACAAGTAGGTGGAATATGTTTAAAGGTCCATTCATTTTAATCGCTTATTTGGCTGGTTCCCTATCAATCTTTTCAGGCTATTACCATAGCGATGTTGTTCTTGTGTCAGGCCTGGCAATCCTGCTGATTTGGGACATGTTATACATGTGTCATCCGGAGTCATTTAAAGGACGGACTATCGAGAGGACGAATGAATCTGTAACTCGTGCTCGAACGTACATCTCATGGTTCATCGGGCTGTATGGTGTGGTAATCGGTATCGTCCTCTCTAAAGGTGATGGTGCTGGTTATTTATCTGCAGCATTGGAGAGATCCGGCACGCCCACCTGGTTAGTTGCTTTACCCCTCTTGCTTTCGCTTGTTGCCATGTTGTTTGTCCCCTTGCAATTGTCTGGGAAAACAGATGATGCACACCAAAAACCAAACGCTGCACTGAAACTTCTGTTTTTTTTGGTAGTGTACCTCCAGAAAGTAATTCTGATATTGATCGGGAACATCGGTCTTCGAGTGATGTCGGCATGGATTTAAGTGAAGGGATCTGAAAGGAGGGCAGATTTATTTTTTGTGTCGGGATCAAGCGAGATGGATTGATATGATAAATTTAATCATCCCAACCCGTTAATTAATTCAATTACCTGTCATAATGATACTCATTGTTGTTTTTTCAGTTCTATTACTCGTTGTTGCCGGGTTTATCCTCTACTGGCGCCGTAACTACATCGCCAGTTTTTTTTCAGCCTTCCTTTTTACCTTGCCCTTTTATTTCTGGCTGGGCCTCCTGTTGCCGGGGTGCCCGGAGTTTCGCAGTATTCCCTTTGGCCAGTGCACAATCAACGGGACAAATGTCTTTTTCAGCCTGGTTTCATGGTGGCTTACCTGGTCCCTTGTTATATCGATAACCGTGCGCTATTTACCGAAACAGGTAACAGATCCGGAATAATCACTTCGTTGCGACAGGTTCAGGTCTATCAGCGAGCATTAACGATCCGAATACCGCGATCGCACCGTTTATCAATAAACCGAACAGG
>DATIPP010000145.1:0-7560 GCA_035471825.1 Gammaproteobacteria bacterium | reverse complement strand
GTCTGGTCGACAACACTCTCATCGTATTCCGGACAGGGTTGCAGCATGATCGTGTCATCGTGACGATCGAGCAATGGTGACACACGTTGCCAGAGTTCTTCCGTGATAAACGGCATGAACGGATGCATGAGACGCAACAGGGTTTCCAGCACGTCGAGCAGTGTCAGTATGGTGCCGCGCTTTTCCGGAACCGGCACATCCGGATCCGTCAGGGTCGTCTTGGAAAGTTCCAGGTACCAGTCGCAATATTCGTCCCACGTGAATTCATGCAGCGCCTGTGAGGCAAGGTCGAAGCGGTAGGTCGTGATCCCCTCTGTCACCTCGGCGATAGCCTGGTGCAGGCGGCTCTTAATCCAGCGTTCCGCCAGGTTCAGTTGGATATCGCCATTGAGATCGATATTCGCGGAATCGACACTCATTAACACATAGCGAGTGGCGTTCCATAACTTGTTGCAGAAATTCCGGTAACCGCCGATACGTCCGATATCGAAATTGATATTCCGTGCCGGTGAGGCGAGCGAACTGAAGGTAAAGCGCAGTGCGTCCGTACCATATGCCTCGATTCCCTCCGGGAATTCCCTGCGTGTTGCCTTCTCGATCTTTTCGGCGTCACCCGGTCGCATGAGGCCTGTGGTCCGTTTCTTTACCAGGGCATCCAGTGATATCCCGTCGATCAGATCAATCGGGTCCAGGATATTGCCCTTGGATTTCGACATTTTCTGGCCGTGCTCGTCCCGGATGAGCCCCGTGATATAAACCTCGCGGAAGGGGACGTCATGCATGAACTTGAGACCCATCATGATCATGCGGGCCACCCAGAAAAAAATAATATCGAAGCCGGTAACAAGCACGCTGGTTGGATAAAATGTTTTCAGTGCCTCCGAATCCCCGGGCCAGTCGAGGGTTGAGAAGGGCCAGAGGGCCGATGAGAACCAGGTGTCCAGCACGTCCTCGTCCTGTGTCAGCGTGATATTACTGCTCAGGTTTTCCTGTTTGCGAATCGCTTTCTCCGATTCTCCGACGTAAGTATTCCCTTCGTCATCGTACCAGGCAGGGATCTGGTGTCCCCACCAGAGTTGCCGGCTGATGCACCAGTCCTCAATGTTGCGCATCCATTCGAAATAGGTTTTGGACCAGTTGTCGGGAATGAACCGGATACGGCCGTCCTCCACTGCCTCAATCGCCGGTTCGGCAAGCGGGGCGGTTTTAACGTACCATTGGTCGGTCAGGCAGGGCTCCACCACGACCCCGGAGCGATCGCCACGTGGTATCACGAGCTTGTGCGGTTCGGTTTTTTCCAGCAGTCCGGCGGCATCGAGATCCTTGACGATCTGCTTGCGTGCGGCGTAACGATCCATGCCGCGGTATTTTTCAGGTGCATTCTCATTCAATGCGGCATCAACAGTAAAGATGTTTATCTGTGGCAGATCGTGCCGCTGGCCGACGGCGTAGTCGGTGAAATCATGAGCCGGTGTGATCTTGACGCAACCGGATCCGAATTCCGGATCCACGTAATCATCCTCGATTACCGGAATCTGTCTCGCGGTTAACGGCAGGTCAATGCTTTTACCCGCGAGGTGCCGGTAACGATCATCATCCGGGTGCACGGCGACGGCGGCATCGCCGAGCATGGTCTCCGGCCGGGTGGTCGCAACGATGACATGCGAGTTTTCCCCGTGAACAGGGTAACGGATATGCCACATGTGACCGTTTTCCTCTGCAGAGATTACCTCGAGATCAGATATGGCCGTATGCAACACCGGGTCCCAGTTGACCAGCCGCTTGCCGCGGTAAATCAGGCCCTCGCGGTACAGATCGATAAAAACCTTTCGAACCGCCCGGGACAGGCCCTTGTCCATGGTGAATCGTTCACGCGACCAGTCCATGGAGGTACCGAGCCGGCGCAACTGGCGGGAAATGGTATTGCCGGATTCGTGTTTCCACTCCCAGACCTTGTCGACGAACTTGTCCCTGCCCAGGTCGTGACGGGAAATCCCCTGTTGTTCAAGTTGCCGCTCGACCACCATTTGCGTGGCAATCCCGGCATGGTCAGTACCGCATTGCCAGAGTGTCCGGTCGCCCCGCATGCGATGGTAGCGGATCAGGATATCCATGAGGGTATGCTGGAATGCATGCCCCATGTGCAGGCTGCCGGTCACATTCGGTGGCGGGAGCAAAATGCAGTAGCCCGGACCGGATCCTTTCGGTGCAAAATAATTTTGCTCCTCCCAGGTCCGGTACCACCGGTCTTCAATAGCTTGTGGTTGATACGTTTTTTCCATCGCTTGTTGTTCCGGGTAATTGCGCGGCCGGACGGTGGCCGGAAAATGGTGCATTATGCCAGTTAGTGAAAAGCTTGGCAGCTTGTGTCGGGGAATTCGCGGCTATGGCTGCCGCGGTGAATCAGCGGTTCGGATTGTCGTCGCCATCGGCGGGACGGCGAAATTCATTTTTCAGTTCTGATTTCAGTTCCGTGATAATGCTGTCCTTGATCGTGTCCTTGAGGATATCCACGAGTTCACTCAACTCTCCCGATATTCTTTCTTCCACGTTTTCCAGTAACTCCGCAATCTGTTCATCCGACATGGAGTCAGGATTGTCCGTCCCGACCAATGATTGCGAGCCCGGGTTTTCATCATATCCGCTTTCGGAATCGGTATAGTTATCCGGATCAATGATATCCTCCAGTACGGGAATACCGGATTGCTGGTTTTCCGGCAATCCGTCGGTATCGTTGTCGCCGATTAAGTATTCCAGTTCATCAATGGAATCATGCAAGCCTTTGCCGCTTTTCTGTTTTACCTTTCCGGTGGTAGTTGATTTTCCGTGTGCCGGCTTGTCAGGACGGGACATGATCGGAATCCAGTTTGTGATCGTGCATATCATATCCGCGTTCGCGATAGGCGCGAAAACGATCGCGTGCCCGTTGTCGATCGGTCTCATCGCCGGCGACAATCTCGACTATGCGGGAAAATCGCCCGGCAAATTCCGGAATTTCCGGCGTGAGGTTTATCAGGACGCCGGCGTTATCGGGATATTGATCCTCCCACCCGATCAGAACCGGCGATTCGGTGTCACCGGTATCATCCTGGAGTGTATGGGGAATAAAACTGATATCACGAAACGTCCATAACAGGTCGTCCAGTATTTCGGCGCTTTCTCTGGATGTGGTGTGCAGGCAGGTCATATTGCCCTGCTGCCATGCCTTGCCTGCCAGGACACAGGCAAAACGCTCCGGTTGACTCTGGCCAGGCAGGACATAGAAGTCGACACGGGTTGTTGTCATGATAAGTCAGGTTCAGCCGTTGGCTTTATCCAGCAGGTATTGCGAAAGTAAAGGGACCGGTCTTCCCGTTGCGCCCTTTTCCTTGCCTGTGAGCCAGGCCGTGCCGGCAATGTCCAGGTGGGCCCAGTGATATTTTTTGGTGAAACGGGACAGGAAACTGGCCGCGGTGATTGTGCCGGCTTCGCGTCCACCGATATTGGCCATGTCGGCAAACGGGCTGGACAACTGTTTATTGTACTCTTCCCAGAGCGGCAGTTGCCAGGCCCTGTCGCCGCTGACTTCGCCGGCGTTTAACAAATCCTTGGCCAGCGGATTGTGATTGCTTAACAGTCCACTGGCATGATTGCCCAGTGCAATAATACAGGACCCGGTGAGTGTTGCTATATCGATAACGGCGTCAGGATTAAATTTTTCACAGTAGGTAAGGGCATCACAAAGTATCAGCCGTCCCTCGGCATCTGTATTGAGGATTTCCACTGTCTGTCCGGACATGCTGGTGACGATATCGCCCGGATTGGTGGCATTGCCGCTCGGCATGTTCTCCACGGCCGGGATCACACCGACAATATTGAGGGGCAGATCCATCTCCGCCGCGGCGCATACCGTGCCGAAGACGCTGGCCGCGCCGCACATATCGTATTTCATTTCATCCATGGCCTGGGCCGGCTTGATGGAAATGCCGCCGGTATCGAAGGTCACCCCCTTGCCGACCAGTACGACAGGTTTTGCGCCTTTTTTACCGCCCTTGTATTCAAAGATGATCAATTTTGCCGGTTCCACGCTGCCCGCCGTAACCGACAGCAGGGTGTTCATGCCGAGCCTTGTCATCTCTTCCTCGTCGAGTATCGTTACCTTGAGGGACTTGTAACTCCTGGCCAGTTTTTTTGCCTGGTCTGCGAGATAGGTAGGCGTGCAGATATTGGACGGATGGTTGGCGAGATCGCGTGTCAGTTGCATACCCTTGGCAATCGCCATGCCGTTTTTAACGGCTTCCTCGCCTTTCGGCAGTTCGCGGCGTGTCGGTACTGTGAGTATCAGTTTCTTGATTTGCCGGCGGGACTTCTTGCTTTTCGTCTTGTAATGGTTGAACTCGTAGAGTGATGTTTCAATAACTTCCACTGCCTGCAGTATTTTCCAGTAATGATCGCGGCCCTTGACGTTCAGTTCGGAAAGATAACTGACGGCCTCCATGGAACCGGTCTGTTTCAGATACCTGATGCTGTCCCTGATGATACGTCGGTAGCGCCTGTCGGACAGGTCGCGTTCACGCCCGCAACCGACCAGCAACACCCGGTCAGCAAGCAGTCCGGGCACATTATGTAACAACAGGGACTGTCCCGGTTTGCCTTCCAGGTCGCCCCGCCTAAGGAGATTGGAGAGGAACTTCTTGCTGGCGTCGTCAATGGCCTTGGCGGCGGGAGAAAGTTTACGGCGTTCAAAGACTCCGACAACCAGGCAGGCCGTACGCTGCTTTTCGGGGTTGCCGCTTTTAATCAGGAATTCCATGATGACCTCTTGTTTTAATTCTGAACCCGGGAGCCGGGTAATGCGGACAGTGGCTGTCCGGCGCCGCTTTTGCTATTTTGCCAGTTTATTCATTTATACAGCCTGACGCAAAGGATCCTCACCGGCAGACCGGGAACAAGCCATTGATAATCGAACGTTATATCCATCGTGAAATTCTGCACCGGTTCTTCTGGATTACCGGGCTTCTGGTACTCATTTTCGGCAGTAACCGTTTTGTCGATTACCTGTCCGAGGCTGCCGTCGGAAAGATTGGCAGTGGCCTGATCTTCAACCTGATGTGGCTGAAGATCATCGCAATCCAGCCCAAGTTATTGCCGTTAACACTTTTCCTTGCAGTTATCCTCGCCTATTCAAGAATGAGCCGGGACAACGAACTGTTAATCTTTTCGGCCTCCGGCATGGGAGGACGGTATCAGCTGGGTGTGGTCACGCGGTTTGCGGTCGTTTTCAGTATTTTGTTTGCATTCCTTGCTTTCTACGCCTCTCCCTGGGCGGAGATGGAAATCGCAACATTGAAACAGAAAGCGAGAGAGGAATCCGACATTACCGGGATCGCGGCAGGTCGTTTCAAGGAATTCAGTGAGGGCGATCGTGTCGTGTATGTTGAAAAACTGTCCAGTAACAAACAGGCTATGGAAAATGTTTTTTTACAGGTCAGGGAAAACAACAGGCTGGGAGTACTGACCTCGAAAGGTGCGCATTTTGATATCGATGAGGACTCAGGCAACCGATTTATCGTATTTGATAATGGCCGCCGTTATGTCGGCAAGCCCGGCAGGCTGGACTACCAGATCACTGAATATAACAAGTATGGCGTATTGATAGAGGTTCACAACCCCACTGCAGCCGCCGCCGATCTCGAGGCAGTGCCGACTTCCGTACTTCTCGTTTCCGATTTGCCACTGCACAGGGCAGAACTGCAATGGCGAATCTCGGCCGTCCTTTCCTGTTTGCTGCTCGCATTGCTGGCGCTTGTGCTGAACCAGTTAACCTATTCGGAACAACGCTACCTGTTGTTGTTTTCGGCCATCCTGATCTATTTTCTTTACAGCAATCTTCTCAGTATTTCGAAGACATTATTGAAGCGGGATGAGTTGTCACAGTATATCGGTATGTGGTGGGTCCATATCCTGATGATTGCTGCAATTCTCTTTCTTTACTATCTGCCGAATATTGCCCGCTGGCGAAGGAAAAAACAGGAAGTTCAGGTGCTAGAGGCGGAACGGTGAAGATTATTGATCGTTATATTTCCCTGATTCTTTTCAGGATGGTGGCAGTAGCGCTTCTGGTATTGCTGGCATTGTTTGCATTTCTTTCACTAATCGATCAGCTGGAGGAGACGGGTCGTGGTAATTATGGTGTGCCGGAGGCGATTCAATATGTTCTTTTGACACTGCCGAGACTGGCTTATGAACTGTTTCCCATAGCTGCCATTATTGGCAGTATGACGACACTGGGGATCCTTTCGCGCAACAGCGAACTGGCTGTACTGCGCACTTCGGGGGTATCCAATTTAAGATTGGCATGGGCACTATGCAAGGGAGGCTTACTCATTATTATTCTGGCCGTGATTATCGGAGAACTGCTTGCTCCGTATTGTGAACAAAAGGCACAACACCTGCGTTCGGTTGCATTGACGGAACAGATCACGTTGAAAACAAAACACGGTTTCTGGTCCCGGGACGGCAACAGTTTTATCAATATCCGTACAATCCTACCGGGTGACAGAGTCGAGGATATCTATATTTACGAATTTGACGATGAAGACAGGTTGCGTACCAGCACCTATGCAAGCAGCGCACGGTATACCAACGGTCAGTGGATACTTGAAAACATCGAGCAGACAAGGATCAGCGAGGAGAAAATTACAAAAAAGGAACTGAAACTCGCCGCCTGGGATTCATTGTTGAATCCGGACGTGCTAAACCTGGTAACGATTAAACCCCAGTACCTGACACTCTGGGGATTGTTCGATTACATTGCCTATCTCAAAAAAAACAACCAGAGCAGCCTGCAATATGAGCAGGCATTGTGGTCGAAATTGATCAGCCCCTTAACAATTATCGTGATGATACTGCTGGCCGTTCCTCTTGTACGCAGTTATTCACGCCTTGCCGCCGTCGGACAGCGGATATTCATTGGTTGCCTCATCGGGATCGTGTTCCATATTATCAACCAGGTTTCAGCGCAACTGGGAATTGTCTACTCGTTGAATCCTTCTGTCAGTTCAACCGCCCCCACCATACTGGTGGGTATCATCACGTTGGTTTTCATGTACCGGCAGGCTTGATTAACCCGCGGTCTAGTCACGACGATCCTCGACCAGTAGGGATGTTTTTGTCAGGCGATCGTGCAGTGTTCTGTATTCCGGATCAAAAACTGAACAGATGAATCCGCAGCCGAGCAGTAACCAGGACAGCAATGACGCCAGGAACCTTTGCGTTGCCCCGGACCAGTTAACTGTGCCACCGGCCTCCCGGCAAAGCCGCACGCGCCAGGCCCTCATGCCGAGCGTCTGGCCGCCATGTGACCAGTGCCAGGCAAAATAAAGGTAGCTGATGACGAGGAGATAAACGTGATAGGGAATATTGTCGCTTTCGATAGCGCGACCACCCGTAAACGGTAACAGGATAAGCGTTGCAAAAAAAAACACGGACAAAAGCAGCAATCCGTCATAAATTATTACTCCGATTCTGCGCAATAAACCGCATCTTGCCCGGGTTGATTGGTTGTCAGCTGTTTTCAAT
>DATIPP010000144.1:0-6063 GCA_035471825.1 Gammaproteobacteria bacterium | reverse complement strand
CGATTACCGGCGCCGATGGCCTGCCGGCCATTGCCGACGCCGGCAATGTTCTCCGCGCCGGTACCGGAGTCAAGATATCGCTACGGATACCGCCGACCGCCGATGCGGACAGGGCATCGCAAAAGCTCAAGCAACTGCTGGAAAGCGATCCGCCTTTCGGTGCCCGTGTTACATTTACCCTGGACTGGAGCGCCAATGGCTGGCATGCCCCGCCCCTGGAATCCTGGCTGGAAAAAAGCCTGGACCGGGCGTCGGTAAACCATTTCGGCAAACCGGCCGTACACATGGGTGAAGGCGGTTCCATTCCCTTCATGGCGATGCTCGGGGAACGCTATCCTCACGCCCAGTTCCTGATCACAGGCCTGCTCGGGCCGCATTCCAATGCCCACGGACCGAACGAATTCATGCACATACCGACGGTCAAGAAACTGACCTGTTGCGTGGCCGAGATCATTGCAGACCATTATCGCAACACAAACTGAAGCCGCATCACTTATACTCGATCGTCTACCCTTGCGAGATATGATACGCGGAGCGGGGATATGAGTATCGTGGATATCAAACAGGCGCATCCGCCTACGGGCTGGTCCGTGGAACAGTCCCGAAACCTGTACCGGGTTCCCTGGTGGTCGGAAGGTTATTTCGACATCAACAAGGCCGGACACCTGAGCGCCCGTCCCCGCCAGTCGACGGGACCTGAAATCGACCTGCATGATCTGGCCATACAATTGCACCAGGACGGGACGCCATTCCCCGTGTTGTTGCGCTTCACGGACATTCTCCAGCACCGCGTTGACGCACTCTGCCGGGCATTCGGGGACGCCATGCAGACACAGAATTACCGGGCTGCCTACACGGCCGTATATCCCATCAAGGTCAACCAGCAGCGCAAGGTTGTCGAGGACATCATTCATTACGGCGGCAAACGTATCGGCCTGGAGGCCGGGAGCAAGCCGGAACTGCTCACGGTGCTCGCGCTGTCCGGGCCGGGCAATACCATTATCTGCAACGGCTACAAGGACCGCGAATACATTCGCCTGGCAATGATCGGGCAGCAACTCGGGTTACGGGTTTTTATCGTTATCGAAAAACTGTCCGAACTGGATCTCGTTATACAAACTGGCCGGGAAATGGCGATCACGCCCCGGCTCGGCATCCGTGTAAGACTGGCATCCATAGCAGCCGGCAACTGGCAGAACACGGGGGGCGAAAAATCCAAGTTCGGCCTGCACAGCGCCGAAGTCATCCGCGCCATATATAAACTCAGGGATGCCGATATGCTGGAGAGTTTGCAACTGCTGCATTTTCATGTCGGCTCCCAGGTCAGCAACATTCAGCATTTTCAAAAGGCACTCAGTGAAGGGGCGCGCTTTTACGCCGAATTGCGAAAAATGCACGCACCCGTGTCCGTGGTCGATGTCGGCGGCGGCCTGGGTATCGACTATGAAGGATCGCTTTCGGAAAACTTCTGTTCCATGAATTACAGCATGCAGCGCTACGCTGATACTGTGGTCCATGCATTTGCCGAGGCTTGCCGAGAAAACGATCTGCCGCAGGCGGAAATCATCACCGAGTCGGGCCGTGCGATGACGGCCCACCACGCCCTCCTGATCACCAACCTGATCGACCGGGAACAGGCACCCGGCCTGGACAAACCACGTCAGCCCGGCAAAAACGATCCGCCCATCATCAATGAATTATGGCAACTCCTGGTATCGCTTGACGATGACAATGCCGTCACTACCTACCACGATGCAACACATTATTATAATGAAGCCCGCGAGATGTTTATTCTCGGTCTCCTGGATCTAGAATACCGTGCGCATATCGAAGAGTGTTATTACGCTATTTGCAGGGGTGTACTCAACCGATTGCCGCCGGAACAGACTGAACTGCTGAACCATCTGACCGGCAAACTGGCGGACAAATATTTTTTCAACTTCTCTCTCTTTCAATCGATCCCGGACAGCTGGGCCATCGATCAGATTTTCCCAATCATCCCGCTGCACCGCCTTGACGAGGAACCGGACCGTCGCGCCGTGATCCAGGACCTGACCTGTGATTCGGACGGCAGTATCGACCTTTATCTCGGCGTCGACGGTCCGGCCGGCAACCTTCCCCTGCATCAACCCCGCGATCACGAACCCTACCTGACCGGGATATTGCTGCTCGGCGCCTACCAGGAGATCCTCGGCGACATGCACAACCTGTTTGGCGACACAGCGTCGGTAAACGTCGAACTGGATGAAATCGATAACTTCAGAATGACCGAGTATCATCACGGCGACAACGTGGCTGACTTGCTGGATTACGTGCATATCGACGGGAAGCAACTGCAACAGATGTTCAGTGACAAGATCCGGGCGGCGGGATTATCGGAAACACAACAATCCGACTACCTGAATGAATTGATCCAGGGACTGGAAGGATACACTTACCTGGAAGATTAATCATGGTGATCGGAAATGATTATTTTCACTGAAATACTTCCTGTCGTTTATGTTTTACGTTTTGTGTTTAACGTAAAACATAAAACCTGAAACAAAAAACCAAATTCTAATTACACACATTCCTTTCTCCAAAAAATCAATTATTGAAATCCAAGGAGTACAATGCATGAAAACAGGAATCATCGGTCTTGGCGCCATGGGCGCCAACATGGCCCTGAACCTTGACAAAAACGGTTACCTGCACGCCGTCTGGAACAGAACTGCAAGCAAGGCGGAAGAAATCGCGGAACAGACACAGGCCAAAGTGGCCGCATCACCGGCGGAACTTGCCAGGGAGTGTGATGTGATCATTACCTGTGTCTCGCGCGATGAAGATGTCCTCGACGTTATCAATTCACTGACTGAAGGCATCACACCCGGCACAATTGTTGTCGATACCTCCACCGTCAATGCCGAAACAGCCCGGCAGGCAGCGGAAATACTGCGTGAAAAAGATGCCCATTTCCTCGACAGCCCGGTCTCGGGCGGTGTCGAGGGTGCGAAAAAAGGCACGCTGGCCATGATGGCAGGCGGTGAAGAGGAAATCCTGGAAAAAGTCCGGCCGGTACTTTCCGCGATCGGCGACAAGATCAGCTATATCGGCGACAGCGGCAGTGGCCAGGCCTGCAAGGCAGTCAACCAGATCATGGCCGCAGGAATCAACCAGGCCGTCACGGAAGCGCTTGCTTTTGGCGAATTCATGGGTCTCAACATGGACAAGGTTGTCGATATCGTCGCCACAGGTGCCGCCGGGAACTGGTTTCTCGATCATCGCGGCAAAAGCATGCTGGCCGACAATTACACCCCCGGTTTCAAGCTGGGACTGCATCACAAAGACCTTTCCATCTGCAAGGCCATGCTGGCAAACAGGACCGATGTGACTCTGCCGATTGTCGAGATGACCCTGATCCATTACCAGCGACTGATGGAAGCGGGATACGCTGATGAAGACATCTCGGCCCTGTTCCGCCTGAAACGGCAGCAATTCCGGGAATCCGGCGACATGTGATCCCTGCGTCCCTGACAGGAACCGGGGCACGTTCGGATTGTCCCTCTTACATTGACGCTGCCTGAATATTATGGAGAATATCTGCGCTTACCATCTTCAGGCCGCATAAATCAGAACTAATCCGGCCGTCAGGGATTTCCAAAACCCTTCATTTCCCGGCTGAATCTGGTTGTACAGATTCGAGGAATAACAATTGGAAAGTGAAAAAAAACAAGCCGAGGTCATCGTCAAGTCGCTGGACAAGCGGTTCGGACCAATCCACGCGGTTAGAGATATTTCCTTCTCGGTCAAAAAAGGCGAAGTGCTCGGATTCCTCGGTCCCAACGGTGCCGGGAAATCGACCACGATGAAAATGATCACCGGCTTCCTGGAACCGACTGCCGGGACCGTCAGTGTCTGTGGCTACGACATCCTCGAGGATCCCATCAGGGTCAAGGAGAAGATCGGGTACCTGCCGGAAGGCGCTCCGCTTTACAGTGAAATGACTGTAAAAAGTTTTCTCGAGTTCATTGCTGATGTGCGCGGCTACAAGGGCGAACGAAAAGCACAGCGTGTTGAAGAGTTAATTCAAAAGATCAACCTCACATCGGTTCGCCACCAGACGATAGAGACATTGTCAAAGGGATCCAAGCGCCGCGTCGGCGTTGCCCATGCCCTGTTTCACGACCCGGAAGTACTGATCATGGACGAACCCACCGACGGCCTCGACCCGAACCAGAAATTCGAGGTGCGCAAGCTGATCCAGGAAATGGCGCAGGAAAAAGTCATCATTATTTCCACCCATATTCTTGAAGAGGTGGATGCTGTCTGCACACGTGCGATCATTATCGCATCCGGGAAGTTACTGTTTGACGGAACACCGGCCGAACTGCAGGCACGCTCGGAAACCGGCCGCCTTGATGACGTTTTCCGCGACATCACGACGAGTTATTACCAGGAACAGGGAGTCTCCGCCGCATCATGAACAACATCAAGGCTGTCTTCAAACGCGAATTCGCCGGTTATTTCTCGACCCCGGTCGCCTACGTTTTCATCGTCATATTCCTGTTCCTGAGCGGGGCGTTTACCTTTTACCTGGGCGCCTTCTATGAGCGCAACCAGGCCGACCTCGAGCCCTTTTTCCGTTTTCATCCCTGGTTATACCTGTTCCTGTTACCGGCTATCGCCATGCGGCTCTGGTCGGAAGAGCGTAAGACCGGCACGATCGAATTGCTCATGACACTTCCTATTCCCATTCACCAGGCGGTAATCGGCAAGTTCCTGGCGGCCTGGTGTTTCACCGCCGTTGCCGTCGTGCTGACATTTCCCATGTGGATTACGGTCAATTACCTGGGTTCACCGGACAACCTGGTGATCTTTGCAAGTTATATCGGCAGCCTGTTCATGGCCGGAGGGTTCCTTGCCATCGGTTCCTGTATCTCGGCACTGAGCAAAAGCCAGGTGATCGCCTTTTCCATCAGTGTCGTCATCTGTTTCATGTTCCTGTTCAGCGGATTCCCGCTGGTGCTGGATTTCTTCCGCGCCTGGGCGCCACAGGCAGTCGTCAACGCCATCGCCTCGTTCAGTTTCCTGACGCATTTCGAATCCATCAAGAAAGGTGTGATCGATATTCGTGACGTGATTTATTTCATCCTGCTGATCTGTTTCTGGTTATATGCCAACGTCGTCGTCATCGAAGCAAAGAAAGCAAGCTAGGATAGTTATGAACAAAAACATTATATCCGGTACCGGTCTCGCACTCGTCGCCTGCCTGTTTGTAGCGACGATCATTCTGGTCAATGCAACCTTGACCGACTGGCGGCTTGATTTGACGGAAAACAAACTGTTCACCCTTTCGGACGGCACCATCAATATCATCAATGAACTGGATGAACCGATCACGCTGGATTTTTATTTTTCCCAAAAGGAGTTGACCGGTTATCCCGCACTGACCAATTATGGCGTGCGCGTCAGGGACATGCTGCTTGAATACAAGGCGCATGCCGGTGACATGATTGATCTCAACATCATCGATCCAGAACCGTTCTCGGAAGAGGAAGACCAGGCGGTTGCAGCCGGGCTGCAGGGTATTGCCATCAACAACGCCGGTGATCGCGCCTATTTCGGACTGGTCGGTACCAATTCGACCGACGACGAAAGAGTCATCCCGTTTTTCCAGGCCAGCAAGGAAGGCTCGCTCGAATACGACATCACCAAGCTGGTCTATAACCTGGCCCATCCCAGGAAACGGGTAATCGGTGTCATCAGCGGCTTGCCGGTGTTTGGTGAAGAGGCCAGGGATGAGGTGCCCGGAAGCGAACCGTGGACGATCATCAAGACCATGCGCGAGTTTTTCGAAGTCAGGGACCTTGGCAGGGAAGTGGACGAAATTGATTCCGATGTGGATGTGCTGATGGTTATCCATCCGAAGGACATCCGGTCCCGGACCGCGTATGCGATTGATCAATACGTACTGGCTGGCGGCAAGGCCATGATATTCGTCGACCCACTGGCAGAGGCCGACCGGACACCGCCCGACCCGGATAATCCCGCCACCATGCCGGACGTGGATTCCGACCTGCCGAA
>DATIPP010000143.1:0-5887 GCA_035471825.1 Gammaproteobacteria bacterium | reverse complement strand
GTGTAAATGTTGCCGCAGTATCTGCCTGGCCATTAGGTTGATAGACAATCTCATCCACGCTGCTGGTTAGTGAGCTGGATGCAACGGCATCAAAATTACGTAAAACCTCGTCATTGGAATCGACTACAATTCGCCAGCCTGATGACCAGTCAGTACCTGCAACAAGGGGTTCAACCCGTATGTCAACACCACGGTTGACGGCTTCACCGCGTGCCTGGTGCAGGGAAGTGAGAATCGAATTGGCTTGTGTGGAGATCCGGTTGTTTTTCACAAGTTCGCCCAGTGCTGGAAGCCCCATTGCCACGAGTATTCCGACGATGGCGACGGTGGCCATAAGTTCGAGCAGGGTAAATCCCTTGTTTTTATTCAGGTTAATATTTTTCATCGCAAGGGAAATATAGATCACTTGGAGCATGGATTGTGCCCTCATGTGACGGACGGTTACGATAATCCGATAAACGGCGGATTTTGTGTATTATTTCCTGATGAAGTGTGAACCAGTTGGCAGATTCCCATGGCAGTAAATTTTGATACCGTCATAATCGGCAGTGGCCTGCTGGGCCTTTTAACGGCAAGGGAATTACTCCGGGAAGGGCAATCCGTGGCCCTGTTCGACCGGGGCAAACCGGGCATGGAAAGTTCATGGGCAGGCGGCGGGATCCTGTCGCCGTTGTATCCCTGGCGCAGCCCGGAAGTACTGGAAGGTTTAATACGCTGGGGCCAGGAAAACTATCCTGCTCTGGCCGAACAATTGCTTGCAGAAACCGGTATTGATCCGGAGTGGCGCCAAACTGGTCTGTTGATTCTGGAAAAGCACGAGACAGATGTGGCAATGGAATGGTCTCGCAGGACAGCTGTCTCCTGCGAATGTGTTTCGCTTCATCGGATGAAAGAAATCGAACCCGCCCTGAAGCTTGAAAAAGAGGAAAAGGGTCTCTGGTTGCAGGAGGTGGCGCAGGTCAGGAATCCTCAGCTGATTGATGCACTGTTGCAGTCACTGCAGGAGTCCGGTGCAACATTTTGTAACCCGGTAACGGTTAATCGCCTGGTCGTCAAGCAGGGCGCGGTGCAGCGTATTGAAACTACGGATGGTGAATTCAATGCGGCAAATTACGTCATCTCGGCGGGCGCCTGGAGCAGTCATCTGCTTACCGGACTGGGATATGTGATCCCGGTCAAGCCGGTCCGCGGACAGATGTTGTGTCTCAAGGCGGAAAATCCGGTCCTTCAGCGGATATTGCTACAGGAGGGCATCTATATAATTCCCCGTGCCGACGGGCATGTCCTGGTGGGTAGCACACTGGAAGATGTCGGTTTCGACAAGAGCACGGATGATGCAGCGCGGCATCAATTATTGGAGACAGCGGCGAGGATTTTCCCCCCCGTCAAGTCAATGGCTTTCGTCAAACACTGGTCCGGACTGCGGCCTGGCACGCCGGACGGAATACCTTATATATGCGCTTATCCCGGTATCGCCAACCTGTATTTGAATACTGGCCATTTCCGTTCCGGCATCACCCTGGCCCCGGGTTCCGCTCGCCTGCTTGCCGATATCATGTTGACTCGCGAGACGATTGTAGAGGCCGGGCCGTTCTCCTTTAACAACCGTTCCGTGCCGGCCTGAGCACCGTCGGCAGAGTGCATCAGGGCTTGAGTTTGGCTATACTGCGCGCATGGAAAATACTGTCCAAGGCCGGTTCGCGCCGGGAAATATTGAAAAAATATTACTGGATCATTCGATTCGCCCGACGGTGCAACGTGTGGAAATCGCCCGGATTTTACTTGCTCGTCCACAGCACCTGTCGGCCGACCAGGTGCTGCTCAAGACTAATCAGCAAAAAGCTCCGGTTTCCAAGGCGACGGTCTATAATACCCTGAAACTCTTTGCGGAAAAGGGGCTGATCCGGCAAATGACCATAGAGCCGGGCAAGGTATTTTATGATTCGAATACCCGCTCGCATCATCACTTCTATCATGAAGATACCGGTGTTCTGGAAGATATAGAAACTCCTGATATCGCGATTGCCAATTGGCCAGACCTGCCACAGAATACCGTACGAACCGGTGTCGATGTGGTCATCCGGGTTAAGAACAAATCTTCATAAATCAATCTCTCTTGCCGGAGTAGCTCAGTTGGTAGAGCAACGCATTCGTAATGCGTGGGTCGGAGGTTCGAGTCCTCTCTCCGGCACCATTTCCCAAACCCAAAAAACCCTCAAATAGCATCGTTAAGCTACTATAATCATAGCTCTTTTAAACCAGGAGCAGGTCAATAAAAGTTGTGGACTCAGATGGTCTGCAAAATGGCACATTATGGCACGTGAGTGCCATAAACTCTCAGATAATCCTATGCGATCATATGAATGCACGCTTTTCTGACAACCAGGCAGGGTGTATCAAGCGGACGGGACTCCTGGATCAACCTGGATCGATATCACTACCTGTCAAAGAAAAAGTAATATGTTCCAGCGTCAGCTACCGGCCAAATGAGGACAATTATTTTTTATTTAAATAACTGGTTATTTGTCAAGTTTGGTAATTTTTGATCCTTCCAGGGTTAAATTATACATTAATCCTTTATTGCTGAAGACAAAGCCCACAATGGGATCTGTGATGTTGATAGTATTAACGTCAATTCCAGTGCCCAGTTCAATTATCGCCACTGAACCATCTACACCTGCTTCCCATCCACTACTATTACGAAAATCATCAAGTGCCTCTTTCTCAAGAAACACAAGTACTACGGTTTTAAACTGGAGACCAAGCTGAAATCCAATCGATGCAGCAGAAGTATTATAGTAATCCACGGTTTTCCCATTTATTAATAATGCACCATCTCCCGTTTCACCGCCGATCCCGAATCCCGCTTTAACAACATCGGGAAAGACTAGTACACCTTCAGCCTTTTCAAGAAATTCTTTACCTCCAGTCACTTCTTCCTGAAATTTTTCAATAGAATCCTTGACTTTAATATCGATTTCTTTTTTAGATGCAGCAGTAGCTGCATTTACAAATAAAAATCCAAAAAAAGATATTATTAAAATACGAAAAAAATCAGATGTATAATGATAAAATTTCATTTGTATATATCCTTTTTTGAAGTGGTTAAATCAATATAGAACGTAGATTTTAAAGTCATAAATTCTAATAAGTTTTATTCAATTTATATGTCACTGGAAATGTCAGATTCGGCCAAAAGGAGACATTAACGTCAGAGCTAACAGGCACACCCCATAGGGGCCCGTTGTTGAGTGAGTTGTTATGCATTATATTATTAATTGGTCTAATTCTTTTTTGTATTTGGTAAATTCTTAAAAATATCCTGCAGCCATATCTCAAGATGTTTTTTCATCAAGTTGAGACAGATCATATCTATTTAGAAAATTATTAATTATTTATTAGTTTCTTTTAGAGAATCCTCAAACTCGTTACTATTAACATAAGAATTCAATTCACTTTTATGTTCTGATTTCAAATAATTATTTATTTCATCCAGTACATCATCCAAATTATAGTCTTTTCTCAGCGCATATTCTTTTAATTTGCTAACTAAGTCTATAGCTGCCAAATAGCCACCAACTGTATTACAGAATATGAACTGTAACTCCTTGAATCAGGAATAGTTCAATTTTTCACCACACCCATACCCACACTGACACCAGTCCGCCGAAAGCAGTGGCAAGCAGCGGCAGGCCGACGCGAATACCGATATCACGTCCTCCTATGACAGTTGCCATGGCGCCTTTAATGACGCTGTTAACGGCAGCAGCTATTATCACGCCGGTGGTTGCAACTTGCACGGTCAGGTCCTGCTGGCTCATGCGAGCAAGCGAAAGGGTAATGGCGTCCACATCGGCAACCCCCGACGCCGCGGCAAGCGCCAGCACGCCGGTCTGGCCGAACCATTCTTGCAGCGCCTTGCCCAGCAGCATCACCAGTGCCAGCAAAAGCCCGAAATTGACCGCGGTTTTCAGTTCCAGCGGGTTTTTTAAAGGCGAAACCGCTTCCGGCTCCTTGTGTGTATGAGTGTGCCAGTAAAATATTGTGGGTGAATAACTCAGTAAAGCCATCACGAACGCCGGCACCAGCAATAACAGGAACAAATCAGGGTTAAGCAGGCTCGCGACGAACAGCATGCGAGGAAACATCGTCCCGCAGGCGAGCAGGATGCCCATTGCCAGTATTGGCATCATGGCCTTGTTGTGTTGCGCGGTACGGGAAAAATGCAGGGTAAGGGCGGTTGAAGACGCCAAGCCGCCGAACAGTCCCGTAAAGACCGCCCCCCGGCGTGGGCCACCAATCTTGATGGCGAAATAGCCCACGAATGAAATTGCGGCGATCAATACGACCATCCACCAGATGACGTAGGGATTCAACGCCTGCCATGGTCCGTATCCCTGGTCGGGCAGGATCGGCAACAGTACAACAGAGATAAGCAGTAACTTGAGTCCGGCACGAAGTTCATCGGCCTCCAGGACGCTCAGCCAGTGATGCAGGAGTGGCTTGTAACTCAATAACAATGTTGTGATGACTGCGGATGCAGCGGCAACAGCAACTTCGCCCATTGCAGCCAGTGCGCCGAAAGAAAATGTCAAAAGGGCGGCGATGAGACTGGTGATCCCTGCATCTTTGTCACCACGCTGCATGTTCACGACATACACTGTTGTCAATACACCGGCCAGACCGACAAATGCCAGGCTCATCACCAGAGCCCCGAGTTGGTCTGTCACGAGCGCAATGCTTCCACCCAGTAATCCAATCAGGCCATAGGTGCGGACGCCGGCAATTCGTCGGCCTTCTTCGGCAGCGCGTTCTTCCCAGCCGCGTTCGACACCGATCAGGAGTCCAATGGCCAGTGCCACACCGAGATGATAAAAAAGCTGTTGTTCATCGCTCATGAGTTTTCACAGCCGTTGTGTTATTTTCAGGAAGATTTCCGATAGCTTTTTTTATTATGTGATTAACCAGCCGGTTCGACCCTGACTGCACATACCTTGTATTCAGGTATCTTTGCAACCGGATCCAGGGCGGCAATGGTCAGATTGTTCACATTGGCTTCATCGGGAAAGTGAAAATTTCCAAATACCAGTCCTGCCGGAACGCGATCGCTGATATTCGCTTTAGCAATCATTTCTCCCCTTCTTGAAACCACGTGGACGGTTTGTAATTTATCAATACCCAGCCGCATGGCGTCATCCGGTGATATTTCCAGCAGCGTTTCAGGATAAAGTACCGAAAGAGGTGCTGAACGTCGCGTCATTTCCGCCCCGTGCCAATGGTATAATACCCGGCCGGTTGTCAGGCAGAATGGATACTCCTCATCCGGCAGTTCCCTTGCCGGCATGTGTTCGGCAATATGGAACAGTCCCTTCCCGCGCGTGAACTGTCCCACGTGCAGGATGGGCGTGCCATTGTGATTCACATCCTTGACCGGCCAGTGCAGTTGTTCCCCGTTTTCCAGGCGCTCATGGTTAACACCGGCGTATGACGGGGTAAGGGCTGCAATTTCATCCATGACCTCGGCGGCGGATTGATAGTTCCAGCTTGCATGAGTCCCCGTGGGTTGTTGCCGGCGTTGATCGAGAACCCGCTTGGCCAGTTCGGTGGTAATCGCCCAGTCCTCGCTTGCCTCGCCCGATGTCGCTACGGCGTCATGGATTAACTGGATACGGCGCTCGGTGTTGGTGTATGTGCCGTCCTTTTCTGCAAAACTGACGCCCGGTAACAGAACATCTGCGTAGTCAGACGTTTCCGAGGGAAATATCTCCTGTAATACCGTAAATTCTGCCTGTGCCAAGGCCTTGCGGACATGATTGATATCCGGATCGGACATGACGGGGTTTTCTCCGAGGATGTAAAAGCCCCGGATTGATCCGGTCAGTGCACC
>DATIPP010000142.1:0-4346 GCA_035471825.1 Gammaproteobacteria bacterium | reverse complement strand
ATTATCTCCGGCGGCATGCCCCGCCGTATCATTTATGACCTTGAACTGGTCGAGATCAATGTAACACAACGCATGCTCGACCCCGTGGAGGCGTGCATGATTGATAGCATTAGACAGGCGCCGTTCAAATTCCCGCCTGTTAACAAATCCTGTGAGTGGATCATGTGTCGCCTGGTAGGAAAGTTGCTCGGAAAGCTCACGTGTTTTCGTTATATCCTCGCAGACAATCAATGCTGCATCGTTTTGTCCCTTCACTGTGACAACACGCGCCGTATTGCGGACCCAGAAAGTCCTGCCGTTGCTGTGACGCATGCGCATTTCCCACGTGCTTATTTGATCAGGATTGGCAAAGATATCCATCAGGGTCATGCGCGCCAGCTGCCTGTCGGCCGGATGCATGATATCGAACAGCGTTATATGATCTATCATGTCACTGCCGAGACCGAGTTGTTCGCGTCCGAAAGCATTCATCGATACCACCATCCCTTCTTCGGTTACGGTCATGAATATGGCGGGATTTTCGTCATAAAGATAGCGATACCGGGATTCCGCATGCCTGCGCTTTTCATCGGCGCGCAGTCCGTTCACTATCGCTTCACACGTTGTGATGATTAACCGGATGGAATCAATAACATTCTCCGTGTATCCATTCGGACGATTGGCCAGCCCGATTATGCCCAGTAACTCGTGCCTGTGCTTGAACGGAATGCCGAGAAAGGCGGTCAGTTGCGGGTGTCCTTCCGGGATTCCCCCGCTGCGCGGATCATGTAGAGGATTATTGCTGATAACCGGATCACCGCTGGTAACCACCGCACCAAACAGGCTGTTCATATTGTTAAATATTGATTTGCCTTCCAGGGCGTCTTTATACATTTGCCCTGATTGACTGTCCCATGAGATATCGGACAATGCGCGCAGGACAATATATGGTTCGTTTCTGGCATCGTATTTAACATCACCGATAAAGCCGAACTCGCTTTCTGTCATCTCCAGGGCCAGATCAAGCATTTGTTCAAAAAGTTCATTGCCTGTTTCACCAGCGATGTACCTGGCCTGGATCCGGGAAATGGATTCCTGCAATTTCCTGGCCCGGGTAATTGATTCCTGGCTTTTCCTGAGGTCGGTAATGTCCCTGGCGACAACTACCGCGCCGGTGATCTCGTCACGCGCATCCCTGTAAGGCGTGTAATGAATATGCATATAACACCTGTCTCCGCCGGAAAGTTCAAAGGAGGCATTTTGTGTAATCTCGTGACCTTTAAAGCAGTGAGCAAGGTTTGATTTAACTACCTCGCTGTCCTTACCAAGAATATCGTCGATGGTATTACCGGCTATATCTTCCAGGGGTTTGTTTATCAGATCTGCATAGGCGTTGTTGGCGGCCAGATAGCGAAAGTTTGTATCAATAAATGCCATATGATCGGACGCCGCAGTAACTATCTGCTGATACCGTCGGGCCTGTTCTTCCGCATACTTCTGGCGGCTGAGGTCTTCGATGAAGGCAACGAAATGTGTATGCTCCGGATATTCGACAGCGGTGACTGTCAGCCTGATCGGGATCTCCTCTCCTTCCCTGTTCAACGCTGAAAATTCCAGTTGTTTATCCAGTATTCTGTTGGAACCAGTGTTGAAGTAAGTATTCATCCCCTTGTAATGTGCAGCACGGTAGCGGGGGGGAATGATAAGTTCGGCCATGTGTTTTCCCATCGTCTCATTGGAGCTCCAGCCAAAAACCTCTTCGGCCCTGGGGTTCCATTCGATGATCCTTCCCTCTTCGTCAATGGCGACGATGGCATTTAATGCCACGTCAACTATATGGTGGTAATGGGCTTCCTTGCGAATAAGTTCACGCTGGTCCTGGCGATGTGCAATGGCATAACGGATTGATCGTTCGAGCTGCTCGGTGGTCAGCCGGGATTTGTCCAGAAAATCCTCGGCACCGTAAAGCATGGCTTTTTTGTCAAGCTCAAAATCGACCTTGCCGGTGAGGAAAATAATGGGTGGCGCCTCGATATCCTTGCCGAATTTCTTGAGCAAGGTCAGGCCATTGTGTTTGCCGATCCGGTAGTCCAGCAGGCATACACTGACATGTTTGCCCTTTAGCGCTTTTACTGCAGCATCATATTCACTGACCCACTCAAGGGTATAATCCTCCAGCGGAGCACTGCGGAGCAGGTCACGGGTGGCGATATAGTCTTTCTCATCATCCTCTATAAGGAGGATGGTGAGTTTTTTATCGGGGTCTTCGTGTAACGCAGAACTCATCTATCCCATACTGTTTATGATCGGTAAAATATCTAAATCCCTGAATATTACGATCGAAAATAATATCTTTATTTTTGTAGCACCCGGATGACGCTCAGGTAATGAGAGTAATTATAGCCTGATAACAGCCATTATTGTCATTGTTACAGTCATTATCAACGGCAAGGGAAAATATATAAATATCTGTAATAACTGAATAAGAAGATACCCGGGTTAATACCGGTGATATTATCTCGGGGCCCAGGAAACACACGCTTTAATCGAAACCGGGCTGTATTTACAGATCAGGTTTGGCCAGTTTTCGACCCAGCAACAGGTATGATCATAATCATCTATTTCGACGATATTGATATCCGACGGATTGTCTGCCGCATCACGATAATTTTTCAGCAGGCTGAAAGGAACATTGTCATCACTTGCACCTGCCAGGTGTATTTGTGAAATTTCCTGCAGTGAATCAATGTAATCCACGGCATTTAATGATCCCTTTAAGGAGGATACCTGATGCATTGCCGTCCAGGCACGGTGATCCAGGTTGGCAGCTATGGTCATTAACAAGTCGACATTTTCACGTCTTGCAGCAACCAGTGCGGCCACGGAACCACCGCCCGAGTATCCGATCAGTCCAAGAGAATCAAACCGACCGGCTTTATTCTCAATAACGCTGTTTACAGCAGCTATAACCTCTTCCGAATACCGGTGTGATGACCAGTAAATCGGCGCGCAGCGGGACAAATCCGATTCCGACAGGAATTGGCACGGACGTCCGATATATAAAACCGCTTCACCCGGATCGCGAACTGCCAATTCCAGTCCCACCGGATCTGTAGGTGTCGGATCACTCGAAAGTCGGTATTTCTGCTTCCAGGCACTGCCGTCACCCTCGATATAAACACGTAAATGCCCGGAACCGACGGGGAGCCCCCGGTGAAATATTCTCAGTTTAAAATGCCCTGTTGTAACAACCTCGTTTTCAAATCCATGTGCTTCGGCCAGCCTGATTGCATTGGCCGTTCTGTCATGCAGCAAGGCACAACCTGACTGGATTATTGCCAGTACCATCGCCAGGTGATATATATTTTTCCGGCGAATCACCCGCATTGTTGCACTGCCCGTAACATTGGAAGTTCCGTGCATCCTGGTCCGGAAATGTGATGCAGTTCTAAAATCAACATTTAAGCCACCATTTATCGGACACATGTGGAAATTTATAACCGAAAAAAAGGTCGAAATTGGTGTCTGACTGAATATAATTGATAATTACACCACAGGAGCAGGAAAATCACCCCGGGACGCTATGATGGACACTCTGAATACCACTGGCAAATATCACTTTCTTTCATTTTTTCTGATCATACTTTTACTGGCCCCCGGCTATTCTCTTGCCGCCGTACTGGCCGGTAATATCAAGGATGTGCGCGGTACGGCCTGGGCGCAAACCGGAGATGAACCGGCACGGAAGCTTGAGAAAGGCTCTCCGGTCTATGAAAAAGACGTAATCCGGACTGAGTCTGAATCCTCGGTCGAGATACTTTTCAAGGACGACACCCGGTTTTTACTCGGCACTGACACGGAAATGTCCATTAGTGAATTTATCTATGGCGATACAGAGCGTGAAAACAGCTTTTCGACCCGTATTCTGAAAGGAACATTCCGCTTTATTACCGGCCTGCTGGCAAAAAACAAACCGGATGCCATGGAGGTTAATACATCGGTAGCGACGATCGGAATCCGCGGAACACATGTTGGCGGCCAGGCTGACGCCACATCGTCGACAATCATATTACTGGAACCTGAAAACGGCACACCCGGCACCTCGATCCAGGTATCGAATACATTCGGCAGCGTGACGATCGACGAACCGGGCTACGGTACGGAGATCCCGGACGAATTCAGCCCGCCGTCACCGCCGCGGCGGATGCGTATGCAGACAATCAACAATATCATGCGGTCGATACAATCCATCCAACGGATCAATACACCTAGACCACGTGCTGGTCCTTACTAATAAAAATTGATGCCACAGCCATGTGACGGGGAGGAACTGTGCTTGAAGGTATCTCCAGATGACGGTACTGGGG
>DATIPP010000141.1:0-8445 GCA_035471825.1 Gammaproteobacteria bacterium | reverse complement strand
CCTCACCGTCCTGGTGCAAAAGTAACTTTTCCTTCAGGTGATATTTATCACCCTGGGTCAACGCGGACACGAGATCACGGTCGGTAGTCACGAAATCGGAGACGGCGTACGGAACATCCACCCCGTAAATGGAATGAAGATGGGACTGGAATGCATCCAGGCATTCAAGTCCGGCCGAACCGGACAGGACTCTGTCAGGGGGCGATGACAAGGTAATCTAGTGTCTGCGAGATGAAATGGATACCGGTTGTATACCGAATTTCTGCAACTGTTTGGCGGCCCGTTCGCTGCCGGTTTTCAACCATAATTCGTACAATCGCATAATGTCGCTGTCGGATTTCTGCGAGCAGTTTTCATTTACTTCCGCAAGAACATCCACGAGGGAAAGAAACTTGTCCGACAATTCCGAGAAAACCATGCTGACTGTCCGGCCCTGGAATCCGCGCCGGGTCGCATCGGCAAGATTGGCATACGCATTGCCGCCGATTGCCGCATAGTAATCCACGTCAACGAGCGAACGGTTCAGGCTGTAGGAAAACAGTCCCGATATGAAGAGGGCGATATCGCCGAGCCTTTGCAGGATCCTGTTCCTCTCTGCAGTCGTGACTGCCTCAACACTGTCGGCATAGATCAATGCCAGGGCGCGAATCATGTAACCGTCATCAGTTTTTTCATACAGATTTTCGGCACGAACAAACGAGGTCAGCATATTAACCACGTAGAGTATGGTTTCAGTATTGATCTCCAGATTCTGGTTGGTTGCCGCGGTGGTGACTGAATCCCTGAAATAGTCACTGACATCCATTCCCGTGATAAGCTGAGTGTCAATATTGCCTGTCATGTTAAACCCTCATGTGAATACGGATTAAAAAAATACATTACATGCGAGTTTGTAATTTCAAACCTGAATCAAGGATATACAGATAAACAGCCGGGAGGGAAGTCAGCACTCTTAGGAGGTGGCTGACAAAACGTTTGTTTCACTGCAATAAAAAACCCGTCACATGGGCGGATTTTAATAAAGATGATCTATATTGTGATCAGGTTGTCGTTTCATCCATGTAATACCGCATCAGGATTTCGGCAACCTCCGGACGGGCGAATTCTTCCGGCAAGGCTTCACCGGCAGCGAGCATTTCGCGTACTTTTGTACCGGACAGGAGGACAAAATCCTCCGGCTTGTGATCCGGGACATCGCGAAACATCACGACCTTGTTCAGCTTCCTGGAATAGGCCGTGTGATCGGCCTTGAAAATCTCGATCTCCAGTGCATCATCCGGGACGGAATCAAATATCTCCTGGGCCTCGAACGGTCCGTAGAAATCGCCGACACCGGCATGGTCGCGCCCCACGATAAGATGTGTGCATCCGGCATTCTGCCGGAACACAGCATGTAACACCGCCTCGCGTGGACCGGCGTAAAGCATGTCGAAACCGTACCCGGTAACCATGACCGTATTCGGGGGGAAATACAGTTCCACCATTTTCCTGATTGCCGCATCGCGAACGTCCGCTGGGATATCACCTTTCTTCAGTTTACCCAGCAGCATATGAATCAATACACCGTCCGCGTTAACGGCCTCCTTTGCCATCTTGCACAACTCTTCATGTGCCCGGTGCATGGGGTTCCGGGTCTGGAAGGCAACCACCCTGTTCCATCCTTTCGATTTAATCGCGTCCCGGATCTGGACTGCAGTTCGAAATGTATCCGGAAAATCTTTTTCAAAGTAACTGTAATTCAATACCTGGATAGGGCCGGAGACAATATATTTGCCGGCATTCATGAAGGTTGCGACACCGGGATGGGACTGGTCCACCGTACCGAAAATCTGGCGGGTCATGGTCTCCAGTTGCTCATCCGATATTTCCTCGATGGTATCCACGTCCTGAATTGCAAGAACGGGCTCGCCACTCATATTGGGGTCACGCAAGGCAATGCGTTTTTGATCCCGTATGGCTTTAATATCGTTCGTCCGGTTGAGGCAGGGTATCGGCCAGAACAGATCTTCCGTTGTCCGCATGTTTTCGCCAACATCAATAGCATCGGCAAGATTCATAAAGCCGCGCAAGGGATTGAAATAACCGGCGCCAAGCATAACTGCGTTGGCGGCGGCGGCGGAATTCAACAGCATCGACGGCAGCTTCTCCGCTTCGTTCAAAAGGGACTGGCGCCGCTCTGCATCCTCGATAAACAACGGGTTCAATTCTCTGGACCCATGGGGATTGATCATTTCTGCTCCTGAATATCTTTACAATATTTACCGGTTACCCAGACGGCAACCGCATGGTGGATAAAAGGGCGCTAACAATAACGTGCTGAGAAATAAATTCAAGGGATAATCCTCCCGACTCAGCACAGGGACTGGCGAATTGCGGGGACAGACATTATGATGGTGCTGCATGCAAATGTTGCGGAGGGAACGCCATGCCAGACAATCCCAAGACAGTAGAACAGGTCGACCCGGGCAAGAAAACCTCGGAAGTCCTGGGGCCAATGAGTGAAGAAGCAACAGTCCGGATGGACAAGCAGAATGAGAAATGCTTCTGGAACGACGAAGAATTCACCCAGGGCGATCAGGTTGAGCTGGATGGCGAATGTTACGAATGCAGCTACGGTCGCTGGGTCAAGGTGGACGATTAATTGCTCTTCCCGTCCCGCGGGGCGGCCCTGAAATCATAGCCTTCCCCGGTTTTGACGATATCGCCGGTATGCAGGCGAAACAGGCCGGTTTCCCTGTCCCTGAAAAAACACCGCAATGTTTCCCGAATGGTACTAAAAGCAAGTTCGTCCCAGGGGATCTCGTCTTCGGAAAACAGGTCCACCTCCAGACTCTCCTCGCCTGGTGAAAAATCCAGGTCTTTCAGACGCGAACGGAACATCATGTAAACCTGGTCGACATGCGGCAGGTTAAGCACCATGTAGAGTTCGAGCACTTCGACATTGGCGTTTGCCTCCTCGCGTGTCTCCCTGATGGCCCCTTCCAGCGAAGTCTCGCCCAGTTCCATGAAGCCGGCGGGCAGGGTCCAGTAACCGTACCTCGGATCGATGGCTCGTTTGCAAAGCAGGACCTTCCCTTCGTATTCAGGCAGGCAACCGGCGACAATCCGGGGATTTTGATAGTGAACGGTCCGGCAGGACAGGCAGACATAACGTGGCCGGTTATCGTCCGGCGGCACCTGGTGGGATACTTCGGCACCGCATAAGCTGCAATATTTCATTAGTTGTTCACAAATGCTTTTTGAGTAATGGCTCCAGATCGGACCAGACATTTTCCAGCATTTTTTGTTGCGCTTCTTCCTGCGGATGTATGCCGTCATCCTGCATTAGTTCTTCCTGCCCGGCGATGCCGTCGAGAATGAACCTTCCAATCGTTATGTCGTGTACTTCGGCGAGCCGCTGATATACGTCCTGCAACTTGTCGTTATAGACAGGACCATAGTTGGGTGGCAACTGTATGGGAATCAACAGTACCTGGCTGCCGGCTTCATGTAAGGCGTTTATGATGTAGTCAAGATTGGAATACATTGCATCCATCGAGAGCCCGCGCAGACCGTCATTGCCGCCGAGTTCGATAATCGTGATGGCGGGAGTCGTTTTCTCGAGTAACCTGTCGATCCGAACCTTTGCACCGTGGCTTGTCTCACCACTGATACTGGCGTTAATGACTTCAATATCCATGGCGTTTTCCCGCAGGCGTGCCTGCAGGAGTGTTACCCAGTTGTCATCAATCGCCATGCCGTAACCGGTGCTCAGGCTGTCACCATATACCAGCAAGGGCCTGTCTTTCGCAGGTGCAGGGAAACTGATAAAAAGAAAAACAAGTAACAGGTATTTCAACATGGACATATCACGGGAATTCATTTCGCGGGCCATACAGCTCGGCAAGGAAGTCTCCAGCCCTGCCGGATTGTTGACTATTTTACAGGATATCACGCTCGATATCCGTCGTGGCGAGTGCCTCGCCATCGTCGGCGTTTCCGGTTCCGGGAAGTCCACCATGCTCGGCCTGCTCGCCGGACTGGATACGCCGACCCATGGCGAGGTGTATCTGAACGGCGCCAACCTCGGCGTCCTGGATGAAGACGGTCGTGCCCGTATCCGGAATCAATACGTGGGTTTTGTATTTCAATCATTCCAGTTACTGCCTTCGCTCACGGCCCTTGAAAATGTCATGTTGCCGCTGGAACTGGCCGGTAACGACAACGCGGAGACGGAAGCAATGTCACGACTCGATGAAGTGGGATTGGGGCAACGCCTGCAACATTATCCGAGCCAGTTGTCCGGCGGCGAACAGCAACGGGTGGCGATTGCCCGTGCATTTGCCGGTAACCCGGAAATCCTGTTTGCCGATGAACCGACCGGCAATCTCGACCGGGAAACGGCAGGGAAGATTATCCGATTGATTTTCGATCTCAACAGGGATCGCGGTACCACGCTGGTACTCGTCACCCACGATCATGCAATTGCCGACCAGTGTGATCGAAAGCTGACGCTTGCCGGCGGCCGGATCGTCACAGCATCGGAACAGGCATGATCTCTCTCCGTTTCGCAATCCGCAGCCTGATGCGCGACTGGCATTCGGGCGAACTGCGCCTGATCACCATTGCCATCATCATCGCCGTCGCCGGTCTCACCACTGTTGGCTTCTTTACCGATCGTGTACAACGTGCCACCGAGGCCCAGGCCGGCGAGTTGCTCGCCGCCGATCTTGTCATCCGATCAGGTGATCCCGTTTCAAAGGAACTGGTAAACCGGGCGCACGCGGCAGGATTGGTGACAACACGGACAACAAGTTTCCGGAGCGTGATAACGTCCGGGGAAAAACTGGAACTGGCCGAGATCAAGGCCGTAGAAGACGGTTATCCAATCCGCGGGCAACTCCGCACTGCACCGGTACTGTTCGGAGAAGAATCCGTCACCGGAAAACTGCCCGCACCGGGATCGGTCTGGATCGACAGCCGTCTGTTCCAGGCACTCGATATTGCCATGGGGGACACGATCCAGTTGGGCGAAGCCCGGTTCAATGTTGAAAGGATTCTCACTTACGAACCGGATCGCGGCGGCGATCTGTTCAATATCGCGCCCCGCCTGTTGATGAACCGGGCGGATGTGGTAAAGACGGGATTGATACAACCGGCCAGCCGGGTCGCTTACCGGCTGTTACTGGGCGGTGACGGGGAATCGATCCGCCGGTTTCGTGAAGCCGTCGAAAAAATGAATGATCCCTCCCTGCGAGTCCAGGATATCCGTGATGCCCGCCCCGAATTACGCACGGCTCTGGAACGCGCGGAGCAGTTCCTCGGCCTCGCGGCACTCATCAGTATTGCCCTGGCCGGTCTCGCGGTTGCCATGTCGTCCCAGCGATATGCCGTCAGGCATTTCGATCATTGTGCCATCATGCGCTGTCTCGGCAGCACCCAGTCCGATATCTTCCGGTATTACGCCATTCAATTATTCATTCTTGCACTCGCGGGCAGTGCACTCGGTTGCCTGGCGGGATACATCGCCCAGGCGGGACTTTCGGGATTATTATCCGGGATGATCCAGGGAGACCTGCCTCCCGCCGGTCTCCTGCCGATCGCCCAGGGCATGTTGGCCGGGCTCATCACCGTGGGAGGATTCGCCGTTCCCCAGATCCTGCGACTGCGGCATATCTCCCCTTTACGCGTACTGCGGCGTGACCTGACGCCGTTGCCGGTAAGCGGTCTCACGCTTTACTTCCTGGCCGTCATCGCCCTTGCCCTGCTGACACCGTGGCAATCCGGCGAGTTACGCCTGACGCTGTATACCTTCGGCGGCCTTTTTGTGACCGGCATTGTCATGCTGACAGCGGCACGGCTGGCGATTGTATTCCTGAACCGGCAACGCCACCGCTTCAGCATGGCGATACGTTTCGGTGTGGCAAACCTGGCCCGGCGCAAAAGACAGACCACGGCCGAGGTGATCGGTATTGGTCTCGGTGTCACCGTGATGTTGTTGCTGACACTGGTGCGGACGGACCTGCTGGATAACTGGCGGGATCGTGTGCCGCCTGACGCACCCAATTTCTTCCTGATCAACATACAACCCGACGCGGTTGATCAGGTAAGCCATTTTCTGGACAAACACCTGGCGACGGGAACGGCCCTTTACCCGATGATCCGTGCCCGGCTGGTTGCAATCAATGATGAAAAGATCGATCCGGAAAACTACGCCGATGACCGGGCCCGGCGGCTGGCGACACGGGAATTCAACCTGTCCTGGACGGAAGCCCTGCAGAAGGACAACCGCCTGGTGGCGGGACAATGGTGGAAAGGTTTGGAAAAAGAAACACTGTTTTCCGTGGAGGAAGGTATTGCCGGGGAACTGGGTATCAAGCTCGGGGACCGACTGACCTATCAAATCGCAGGTGAGACAATCTCCGGCCGGGTAACCAGTCTTCGCGCCGTGGAATGGGACTCTTTTAACGTTAACTTTTTTGTTGTTGCAAACCCTGGCAGCATTAACGATTACCCGGCGACCTGGATCACCAGTTTTCACTTGCCGTCTGGTAAAAAAATCATCCTGAATGACCTGGTGCGATCCTTTCCGAGCATCACCGTGCTCGATGTAGACGCCCTGTTGCGGGAAGTTCGGCGGATCATGAACCGGGTGATCAAAACGGTCGAATACGTCTTCGGGTTTACCCTGCTGGCCGGGCTAGTGATCCTGATCGCCGCACTTCAGACCACCCATGACGAACGTTTGCAGGAGGCCGCCGTTTTCAGCGCGCTCGGCGCGAACCGGCGCAGGATACTGACAAGCCTGGTGGCTGAATTTCTTTGCCTGGGTCTTCTGGCCGGTGTCATCTCGGCGTTCACTGCCACCCTGCTGGAACTGCTACTGGCACATTATGTCTTCCGGATGAATATCGTGATCAATCCGTGGCTCTGGTTGCTGGCGCCCCTGATTTGCACGGCCATTATCGTCGTGGTCGGGCTGGCGGGAACACGTCATATCCTGAATTCACCGCCAATGCTGACACTGCAAAGAGTTTGAAATCTCTTACTCCTCAAGCAACTCGTCATCACTGGCGCGCCAGGGTGGGCTGACGATCGCAGCGAACTGCAATTCGTTACGGCCCGTGTTCTCTATCCACTGGACCGAGCGGGGCGGAATATAGATCACGTCTCCGGCATCAATCATCCGGTCATCGTCACCAATGTGCATGCGTCCCTGGCCTGCAAGAATGAAATAAACCTCCGAATGCAGCAACCGGTGCTTGAAAGTGCTTTCACCTGCCTCCAAACTGGCGATCGCAATCGAATAATCCAGGACCACGGGATCATTGTCCGGATGTAACAACTCACGAATGCGGCAACCGTCGATTGCTGTAAAGGCTTCACAATCATTGAGTTTTTTTACAAACACAAACCTCTCCTATATAAAGATACTATGCCAGAGTATATCGGTAATCCCGACTTCGACCATACTTCGCCAGCCTGTACGGGTATTTTGCTGACCAACCTCGGTACGCCGGACGCGCCGACACCGCGTGCACTGCGCCGTTACCTGGGCCAGTTCCTGTCTGACCCGCGGGTCATCGAGGTACCGCGACCCATCTGGTGGGTTATCCTGCACGGTTTCATCCTCAGGACCCGCCCGCGCCGTTCGGCACACTCCTATGCCGAAATCTGGACCAACGAGGGTTCTCCCCTGCTCGCCTTTGCCAGTAAACAAACTATTGCCGTCAGCCATCAAGTGCAGAAAAACGTCAGCGGCCCGGTACAGGTGGAACTGGCCATGCGGTACGGTAATCCTTCCATTCCGTCCATCATGGAGAAACTCCGCCGGTCCGGCGTGCAACGTTTAGTGGTATTACCGCTCTACCCGCAGTATTCCGCAACCACCACCGGTTCCACTTTCGATGCCGTCAGTAATTATTTGCAAAAATCCCGCTGGTTGCCGGAGTTGCGTTTTGTTACCCATTACCATGATGAACCGGGATACATTGCAGCACTTGCCAGAAGCGTCGAGTCGCACTGGAAAAAACACGGGCGGGCGGAAAAACTGCTGTTTTCATTTCACGGCATACCGAAACATTATTTTGAAGCCGGGGATCCATATCATTGTGAATGCCACAAGACCGCCAGGCTGGTTGCGGAAAGCCTCAGCATGGATGAAGGGGAATGGCAGGTCACCTTTCAGTCGCGCTTCGGACCGCGTGAATGGTTAAAACCCTATACAGACGAAACACTCAGTGAATTGGCGGAAAAAGGAATCAAAAACGTCAGCGTTATCTGTCCCGGATTTTCCTCCGACTGCCTGGAAACACTGGAGGAGATCAACATTCAATACCGGGCGCTATTTCTGACCTCCGGCGGCGAGGAATTCACTTATATCCCGGCATTGAACGATCAACCGGCGCATATCGACATGATTTGCAGTCTGGTACGGAAATATTGCCAGGATTGGCCGGAGTTCAC
>DATIPP010000140.1:0-4133 GCA_035471825.1 Gammaproteobacteria bacterium | reverse complement strand
ATCTGCAGTCAATGCGGTCACGAGGAA
This sequence comes from Gammaproteobacteria bacterium, assembly GCA_035471825.1. Taxonomy (GTDB): domain Bacteria; phylum Pseudomonadota; class Gammaproteobacteria; order Eutrophobiales; family Eutrophobiaceae; genus DATIPP01. Next base: position 4,106 of record DATIPP010000140.1, on the reverse strand, counting down.
CATATATTCGGTGCCGGCGGCGGCAAACAGATGGCAGCGCAGTACGGAATTGAATTGCTGGGTACTCTCCCGCTGGATATCCATATCCGGGAAGGCGTGGACAACGGCAAACCGACAGTAGCCCTTGATCCGGATTCGGATTCCTCGCAGGTATACCGTGAGATCGCGCGCAAGGCTTCCGCAGGTCTGTCGCTGACGGCGAAGGATTACAGCGCGAAATTCCCGAAGATTGTGGTCGAGAACAATTGACCATGTCTGTCAAATCCGACAGGTGGATACGCCGGATGGCGCAGGAGGAGGGCATGATTGAGCCCTTCGAACCCGAGCAGATAAAACAAAACGGATCCGGCAGGATCGTTTCCTACGGGACATCCAGTTACGGCTATGATGTCCGTTGTGCCGACGACTTCCGGGTTTTCACCAATATCAATTCGGCCGTGGTAGATCCGAAGAATTTCGATTCCAACAGCTTCGTCGATATCAAGTCGGACGTTTGCATCATTCCACCCAATTCATTTGCCCTGGCACGCACGGTGGAATATTTCCGTATCCCGCGGGATGTGTTGACCATCTGCCTCGGCAAATCGACCTACGCGCGATGCGGAATCATTGTCAACGTCACTCCCCTGGAACCGGAATGGGAGGGACATGTGACACTGGAATTCTCTAACACCACGCCCCTGCCGGCGAAGATTTACGCCAATGAAGGCGTCGCCCAGGTCGTCTTTATCGGATCTGACGGGGTCTGTGAGACGTCTTACAAGGACCGCAAGGGCAAGTACCAGGGGCAGACCGGGGTAACGTTACCCAAAACATGAAATCAGTATCTGGTGATTAGTATCTGGTATCTGGTAATTCGTATTTAGATGATTCCAAATATTAATCACCAAACACCAGATACCGTACATCTTTAACATATTCTAAAATTATATTGTCTTGGCATACCTTCCCGTTTTTTTGCATCTTGCCGATAAACCGTGTCTCGTGATAGGCGGTGGCATGGTTGCCGCGCGCAAGATCCAGCGTCTCCTGAAGGCCGGAGCGAAGGTGGAAGTCGTAGCACCGGAACTCTGTGCCGAGTTGCAACATCTGGCCGGGGAAGGGCGGATTAATCATGTACAGGGTAATTTCGACCGGGAACAGTTACGAGGCATGTCGCTGGTGATTGCCGCAACGGATGATGAGTCAATTAACCGCCGGGTCTCGGAAGAAGCACAGACTCAACATATCCCGGTCAACGTGGTTGATAACCCGGCGTTATGCACCTTTATCATGCCTTCCGTGGTGGACAGGAGCCCGGTCCAGATCGCCATATCTACCGGCGGCGCATCGCCGGTGCTGGCGCGCCTCATGCGCGCCAGGCTGGAAACCCTCGTGCCAGCGTCCTACGGCCGTCTGGCCGAGGTCATGGCCCGGTTCCGGCAACGGGCGCGTGAAAGGTTTCCCAAAATGCGGGAGCGACGCCGTTTCTGGGAACATATCCTGCAGGGGCCGATCGCTGAAATGCTTTATGCCGGTCAGGACAAGGCGGCGCTCGATGCCCTGGAAAAACAACTCGAAAATACCGACAGCGGGATTGACGCGGCGGGCGAGGTCTACCTTGTCGGCGGTGGGCCGGGGGATCCGGACCTTTTGACATTCCGTGCCCTCCGGCTTATGCAGCAGGCAGACGTGGTGCTGTATGACCGGCTGGTGGCACCGGCGATCCTGGACTTGGTAAGACGTGACGCCGAACGATTGTATGTCGGTAAACAACGCGATCAGCATACGATTCCGCAGGACGAGATTAACCAGTTGCTGGTCAAACTGGCCCGGGAAGGCAAACGCGTGCTGCGACTTAAAGGCGGCGATCCGTTTATTTTCGGCCGTGGCGGGGAGGAGATCGATCAACTGTCACGGGAAGGGATCCCGTTCCAGGTCGTCCCCGGCATTACGGCTGCCGGGGGTTGTGCCAGTTATGCCGGCATACCGTTGACTCATCGTGACTATGCCCAGTCCTGTATTTTTATTACCGGCCATATGAAGGACGGCAGCATGAATCTGAACTGGGATGCATTGATACAACCGGGACAAACGATCGCCGTATACATGGGGACACACGGCCTTGATGTTTTGTGCAGAAAATTAATCGAACACGGCCTGTCAGAAAATACACCGGCGGCAATTATTGAACAGGGCACGACGCCGAGACAACGGGTGTTTACCGGCACGCTGGCATCCCTGCCGGGATTCCCGCAGCAGTATGACATCAAACCGCCGAGCATGATCATCATCGGCGAGGTGGTCAAATTACATGAAAAACTGGCCTGGTTCACACCGGCCGGAGAAACGAACAGTTGATTTAACTTACCGCGGTCCTGGGTGGCTCGATTACATTCGCGGGTTCTTCAATCGACCTGACACAATTCTTGCCGGCTGCCTTGGCGCGGTAAAGTGCCTGGTCGGCTGAATTCAGCAGTCTTTCGAGCGTGTTCAATTCATTGTTGTAAGTGGACACACCGACACTGATGGTTGTCTTGGTCGTTTTCAGACCCTTGCTGAAGGACTTCGACTCTATTGCGGTACGGATTCTTTCTCCCAGTGCAACCGCGCCTTCAAGGGAAGTATGCGGGCAGATAATCAGGAACTCCTCTCCGCCATACCGGCCGATAAAGTCCGTATCACGGAGCCAGTCCATGCAGACTTTACTGATGTCGATCAGGATCTTGTCGCCGAACAGGTGACCGTGTTGATCGTTGATATTCTTGAAGTCATCGATATCGAAAAGCAGGATCGATAATTCCTTGTGATACCGCTCCGCCTCGGCAATCCTGCCCTCAATTTCCACCATCAGGGCACGGCGGTTAGGTATCTGGGTCAACTGGTCCGTATTCGCAATCTTGTACATGATGCGCTCGAATTCCTGTTGCTGGGTCATGAACATGTGGCTGGTAATGGTGATGGTCGCTATTGCAACTACGACCAGTTGCCGGTTGGTGACGGCAAATTCTGCATACGGCCCTTCCGGGGAATAGTAATAACCGATGATGCTGAGAATACTTCCCAGAAGTCCGAAAAACACGATCAGCCTGCGGGAACGTGCCAGCAAGCCAAAACCGAGAATCGACACGTAGGAGATGACCACGGTGACGCCATGCGGCTGGGTAAGGTCAAAGTAGGCGAAGAATACCGTTGCCAGACAGCCTATCAGGCCAAACAGTATCTCTCTCTCGGTCAGCATATGCATTATCAGATTATACTCCGCTTTGAATGAGGCGCCTGTGTATTCAGGGGAATTGTTATATAAGTCACACCAGACAAGCACATCCTGTGAAGGATTTAACATTCACAGTAGTTAACATGTGTTCTGAAAGCATCCTCGGGATGGCTATCCCGATTTCCCCATCTACAGTCTACTGCTGCTGGCTGGCAGATAACAGCCTTTGTGTCTCCGGGTCGCTGGCGTAGCCTGGCCGAGGGACTCAATCCCTTTTTTTATCAAAATCAAGCGAAACAGAGTTGATGCAGTACCTTAAGCCTGTAGGCTCCGGGCCGTCATCAAAAACATGCCCCAGATGGGAACCGCATACATTGCACATGACCTCCACCCGGTTCATTCCCAGACTGTCGTCCCTTTCCGTTTTCAATGCGCCATCGTTTACCGGCGCGTAAAAACTCGGCCAGCCCGTGCCGGAATCGAACTTGGTCCCGGAACTGAACAGTGCATTACCGCAGCATACGCATCGGTAAGTACCCCCTTCCTTGCAATCATGATACTTTCCGGTGAAAGGGCGTTCCGTTCCTTTCTTACGGCAGACGGAATATTGTTCCGGTGTCAATTCTTCTTTCCATTCTGATTCGGTTTTATGAAAGGAATCTGACATATCAAAACCTCACGCACTGGCAAGAATCAGGGAAAAAAACCTGTTTTCAGGTTGATAGTGATCAAGGATTTTAAAATCGCATGACAACAGCAGTTCTTCCGCTCCTGCAAACGTGTATTTATGACTGACCTCGGTCAGTATCTGTTCCTGTTTTTTGAATACAATTGTTTCATTGATGCGCCTGAGAGATACCTGGTGATCCCGGTTGCATACCAGCCGCATCTCGATCCTGCTCTCGTTTTC
>DATIPP010000139.1:0-5859 GCA_035471825.1 Gammaproteobacteria bacterium | reverse complement strand
TGAAGGCAACGGCGAGTTTACACCCACCGAAGAAGGCGAGGCGGATGCCGGGTGGATAGCGTATATAGTGGCGGAGAAATTATAAATTTCTTCTTATCTTGTTTACCTTCCCCCTTCAAAGTGGAAGGCATGGATGGGGGTGAATTACTTCAAATATTGAACCAACTTTTATGTTCTCCTCCTTGTTATACATCGATTCCGCCTTAGATCGGCGGGTTACTTCTTGTTGTTCGCCCCACAAGAAGTAACCAGGAAAGAGTGCGCCCTGGAAACTCGGCCTGCGGCTTGCCGGCCTGCTCGTTGCGCTGACGCGCCGCTTTTATTCGCATCCCTGCTCAGAAAAACTAAAAATTACATCCTTGTAATTTTTACGATACCGCTGTCTCACAGCCCGGCGAGCTTCAGGGGGATTTCTTTTATTAACATCAGCCTATGAGTAGACATTTTAGATAGTGTCTTACTATACTGCTTTCATATTCATAACAATGTAACCGTAACGTTTTATTGCCGGGAAAATACTGCGCTAAATCTTTTGTTTGTCATTATGAAGAGATTAACCGTAATTATATGTCTGCTGTTTGTTTCAACGATTGCCCGGGGGGAGGAGAGGGCGTTAAAGGAATTCCGGGGCGTGGTGACGCTGCACTTGCTGCCGGCGAGGGTCATGCAGGTAAACGTGTTAATCGAAAACCCCGAACCCGGAACCAGTTACATCGGCAGCGACGGGATTCTCTTTGACCTGGATGAAAAGCCGGACGTTACCGCCAACTGGAGCATCGTCACGGTGAAATATTATCAATATGAGGAACCGAAACCGATCCGGTTCAGTATTTCAGCAGACGAGGATGATTTGATTACCGTGAATTACCACGCAGTTGATGTTGTGGTCGAGGGGGATTTATCGAAATATATTCAATAATCTTTTTGATTATACCTTCCCCCTTGAAGGGGGAAGGATTGGATGGGGGTGAATTACTTCAATATTGGAATCAGCTTTTGTGTCTTCGTCTTAGTTAAACATCGGTTCCGCCTTTGACCGGCGGGTTACTTCTTGTTGCTCGCCCCACAAGAAGTAACCAAGAAGGAGGGCGCCCCGGAAACTCGGCCTGCGGCTTCCCGTCCTGTTCGTTGCGCTGACGCGCCGCTTTTATTCGCATCCCTGCTCAGAAAAGCTAAAAATTACATCCTTGTAATTTTTACGATACCGCTGTCTCACAGCCCGGCGAGTTTCAGGGGGGATTTCCTCAATCATGCATTTAGGGTTGATTATAGAGGCTGGAGGGCTATTCTTGGTTTTTATAATGACTTAAGGAAATAACGGACCAATCCAATGTGCTTACGGCTCAGTCTAAATAGATAGCTCGGTTTCCCCATTATTTGGCGAATTATGGAGTCCTTGGGGCACAATAGATACAAAAATTAACAGGACCCCCAGAAGTCCCCATAACACCTAGTTATTAAATACAAGAGGAATTTCTATCTATGAAGCGATTATTTCTTGTTTTCCTGCTTTTCGGGATTATTCCGGCTTGTTCCGAAAGCGACAGCAATAAGGAACAGGGAACCGTGTTCGATACGCAAACTGATGCCATGGAAAAAGCGAAGGAAGTCGAAAAGCAGATGGAAGACGCGGCTGAAAAACAGTTCGATGCAATCCGGGAACAAACCGAGTAATCGGGAGTAGAGTGATTTGAATATTGGATTACTCCCCTGTGACTTGCTGAACTGCGAGGCAGCAGTATGAACGATAGTGATTGGTGATTAGTGAATGATTTATTATCCCCTTTGAAACTCGCCGAGGCGATGAGTCATTACAGGATCATTTTTTCTGGACGAAAAAATGAGCAGCCCTGAAGCAGGGATGCTGAATGGCTGCGACCCGTCGTAATGACTCATTGACGAGGGAAGCTGGAGGTCGAGTTTCCAGGGGCGGCTTTCTTTTGACTACTTTTCTTTCATGCGTACAAAGAAAAGTAGCTCGCTGTTCGAAGGCGAAACCGACGTTTTTAATGGCGAGATCCCTTACATCCGTTCGGGATGACAATCAATGAAAGAAAAATTTCGAAAAATATTCTCCCCCATCCTCAATATCTTCGAAAACTACGAAGGTCCCTATAAGTACAAACCCCTCCATCGCAAGATATTAATTGTTATAGGGATTCTGTTTTCCGGCCTGGCAATTGGAGTATTCTTTATTGCCCCTGAGGAAGCTGGTTTGGGAGTATTGTTTCCCGTGATTGTATTTTTAGCGGTAGGGATTGTGAGCCTGATCGTGGGGCTGCTCGGCAGCGATCGGGCGGTGGCAAGGATCTGGGGTAATCGTTGAATTACTGCATAGTGGCAACATACACCGTCGCTGTTGCATCACGATCCTGGTAGGGATTATAAAAACTGATGATGTGCGCCTTGGCACTACAGAACACTTCCCTTAATGACTGCATAAATTCTTCTTCCGGCGAATCGTTGGACCACATGGCAAACACCCCGTCCGTCTGCAGGTGTCGCGTCAGGCAATGCAAGCCCTCCGGCCGGTAAAATACAGCATGGTCTGGATGCAAATGATGAGATGGTGAATGGTCAATATCCAGCAGAATGGCATGATATCGTTTGCCAGCCAGGATTGTATTATCGTTTATACCAATCAATTTGAAAAAATCGGCCTGTATAAACCGGCAGCGTTTATCCGCAGCAAGCCTGTCGCCGAGGGGCACCATGCCTTGTTGATGCCAGTCGATGATTTCCGCAAGCGCTTCAATCACATCAAGCGAACGTATACTCTTGTGCTCAAGCGCCGTTGCCGCAGTATAACCCAGACCCAGGCCACCGATAAGGACATCAATTTCATTATCCCCTGACTGTGCCAGTGCCAATTTCGAAAGTTCGATTTCTGCCCGGGTGAACAGGCTCGACATCAGGAATTCATCATTCAACTTTACCTCGTAAACTTCCCTGTCCAGCAAGGGATCGTGGCGCCTTCGCAGGCTTATATCACCCAGACGGGTTGGAAAAAAAGCCAGCTCTTCAAACGCGGGGCTCATACTACGTGACTGAAGACGAATGAATTATATCGAACCTTATAACTGAATTCGTATTTCATGATCACTCTGGTTACTTGTTAAAAAACACAGTGCAATTGTTGGAAAAATTAAAAGCATTATAAGTCTTTTGGCCTGACCAGTTTCTCAAGCTTTGCACCGGCCTGCCTGGTGACCTCTTCCGGGTCATCATAGACAAGAATGGCAACTGCCGCCGTGGTCATTAATTTCCCGTTCTTGTTTCTTCCCGGCTTTTCATTTGAGAGATAATCGAGCAACTCATCCAGGCCCGGGTTGTGCCCGATCAGTAAAACGCTCTCTTTTCCAACATGATCCGTGATCACGGCCAGCAAATTGTCGACATCAGCATTGTAAATGCGTTCATCGTAGACAATATCCGTTTCCGGGCGCTTGAAAGCTTCACACATGATCCGTGCCGTGCTTTTGGCCCTCAGTGCCGGCGAGGAAACGATAATATCGGGAGAAAGGCTGTTTTGCAGGATCCAGTTGCCGATTTTGCCTGCGGTCTTGACGCCGCGTTTGGCCAAGGGCCGTTCGAAATCAGAACCGGCGTTACTAGACCAGTCTGACTTGCCATGCCGCATGATTAATAAACGGTTCATATCGGGATGATAAATTTGCATGATGCGTTAACCAGTTTATATGCTTTCAAGACTATTACCATGTAATATTGCAGTACATAGAATCATTCAAATATAAACATTATCCATTGTCTTCAGCCAGCGAAACCTACGCCACCATCGATCTCGGTTCCAACAGTTTTCACATGATCGTTGCCAGGACCGAGGAAAACCAGGTGCACCTGATCGACAAATTGAAGGACATGGTGCGGCTGGCAGGCGGACTCGATGAGGAGCAGAGGCTGGATGAGGAAACCACGGCCAGGGCACTCGATTGCCTGCAACGCTTTGGCCAGAGAATCAAGGATATACCCCCGACAAATATCCGGGCAGTCGGCACCAATACACTGCGCCAGGCGCATAATAGTCATGATTTTCTGAAGCAGGCCAACCGGGCGCTGGGACACCGGATCGAAATAATCTCCGGGCGTGAAGAAGCCCGCCTGATCTTTCTCGGCGTAGCCCATACTATCTTCAACGAATCGGAACGGCGGCTGGTTGTCGATATCGGCGGCGGCAGTACCGAGCTTGCTATTGGCAAAGGATTTCATGCCGGGATGACCGACAGCCTTTATATCGGCTGTGTCAGCATGAGTCATCGTTTTTTTGCCAACGGCAATATCAAGGCAAAGAAAATGCGCAAGGCCATACTCACTGCACGCCAGGAACTGGAAGCATTGGAAGCAATTTATCAACGTGTCGGTTGGGACAATGCAATCGGTACCTCCGGCACCATTCTCACCATTCACAATATCATTACCAGCCAGGGCTGGAGTGAAAGCGGCATTACAAAAGAAGGCCTGGAGAAATTGAGAGAGTCCCTTGTATCGGCCGGTGCTGTCAGCAAACTCAAACTCGAGGGTTTGCCCGCCGAAAGGGCGCCCGTTTTCCCCGGTGGTGTTGCCATTCTTTCCGCGGTATTCGATGCCCTCGACCTGGAGGTCATGAACGTTTCGGACGGCGCACTGCGGGAAGGGTTGCTGCATGATCTGATTGGCAGGTTGCATAACCGGGATGTCCGCGACACCACAATCGAGAACATTACAAAACGTTATAACATTGACAATGAACAGGCATTGCGGGTGGAGAATACCGTCACCGAGTTCCTGGAGCAGTTGCGGCAACCCTGGCAACTGGACACGGAAAATGATCTGAAAATCCTGCGCTGGGCGGCGCGACTGCACGAGATAGGCCTCACCATTGCCCACAGCCAGTACCATAAGCACGGTGCCTACCTGCTCAGGCATTCTGACCTGCCGGGATTCTCCCGCGAAGAACAGGCGGTCCTTGCATTCCTGGTTCGTTGTCACCGGCGCAAGTTCGACCGGGAGGAGATCGATCTTTTGCCGTCCGAGTCCAAGGAAAATATTCTCAGACTCTGCATCATCCTGCGCCTCTCGATCGTTTTAAACCGCGGCCGTGCTTACAGCGCGCTGCCGTCATTCACCACCAGGGTGGACGGTAAAAACATCACGCTGGAGTTTCCCGCAGGCTGGCTTGCCGAACACCCGTTGACGGAAGCCGATCTGGATACCGAGGCCAATTACCTGGATGCAATCGGTATTACCCTGACTTGCCATTGATCCTTTACTTGCAGTAATAATCCAGCAGGGACTGTTGTGCTGATCGCGGCTTGTGGCTGCCCTGTTTAGCCCGCTTGTAACTGCCGTCTTGCTGCAGTATCCAGGCCTGGGTATTATCGGACAGGTAATTCAGCAATCCCCTTGTCATCACCTGGTCACGCGGGCGTTTTTCCTCGATCGGGAAACAGGTTTCCACGCGATTGAAAAAATTCCGCGGCATCCAGTCGGCGCTGGAACAATATAGCAGTTCTTCGCCGCCGTGATAAAAATAGAAAACGCGGGTATGTTCCAGGAAACGGCCGATGATCGAGCGGACGTGAATATTTTCCGATACTCCCGCAACACCGGGACGCAGGCAACACATCCCCCGGACGATCAAATCAATTTTTACACCGGCACAGGAAGCTTCATATAACTTTCTGATCACTTCCGGTTCCACCAGTGCATTCATCTTGGCGATAATGCGTGCTTCCTTGCCCGCCCTGGCATTATCGATTTCAGCCTGGATATAGGACATGATCGCCTTGTGCAGTGTGAACGGGGCATGCAGGAGTTTTTTCAGTTTACTGGTGCGGCCCATGCCGGTGAGTTGATGAAAAA
>DATIPP010000138.1:0-2664 GCA_035471825.1 Gammaproteobacteria bacterium | reverse complement strand
ACGAAGACATTCGCCCATAAAACGGAAATGGCCCGTATCGTAAAGAAATACGAGTACCCCATGGTGCTGAACATCGTGCTGCACCGGAAAAATATTGATCAGATCCGCGACATTCTCGACATGACCGTCGAACTGAAGGCCGATTACGTGGAACTGGCAAGCACGCAATACTATGGCTGGTCGCGTGTCAATATCGAACAATTGTTACCTGCTCGCGATCAACTTCTTAATGCTGAAAAAGTGGCCAAGGAATACCAGGAGAAATACAAGGGCAAGATGAAGGTCATCTATGTTATCCCGGATTATTTCGAAAACCGGCCCAAGGCCTGCATGAACGGCTGGGGAGCGATTTTCCTGACAATCGCACCGGATGGCACTGCACTCCCCTGTCACGCCGCCGGCCAGTTGCCGGGCCTGGAATTTCCCAACGTGCGTGACCACAGCATTGAGTGGATTTGGGATGACTCGCCGGATTTCAACAAATTCCGCGGCTATGACTGGATGGTCGAACCCTGCCGGTCCTGCCCGGAGAAAACCAAGGATTTTGGTGGTTGCCGTTGCCAAGCCTACATGCTGACGGGCGATGCCCGTAACGCAGACCCGGTGTGTGACAAATCACCTTATCACAAGCAGTTGCATGACGAAGTCGAGCGTATTGGCAGAATGGCCGGTAATAAGGAATTTGACGAAAAGCCGCTGGTGTTCCGAAATATGAAGAACTCCAAGGGAATCATGAAGGAAAAAACGGAAACGGAATCAGTCAGTTGATTCCGCCTTGACCGCCCAGGCGACGTCCGCCGCCTGGCGGTTTTCCTGCACGTCATGTACACGAAAATAGCGGACGCCGGCATTCACCCCCAATGTCGTAGTGGCACAGGTGGCGCCAATCAGTTCCTGCGCCGCCTTATCACGGCAGACAGCACCCATAAAACGCTTGCGACTTGTACCCAGTAATACCGGGTATCCCGTCTTCACGAACTGGTCGAGATTCGCCAATAGCTCCAGGTTATGCAGTGTAGTTTTGCCAAACCCGATTCCCGGGTCAATAATAATATTACGTCGTTCGATATCGTTTTTTTCAGCCTCGGCCGCACGATCCAGTAAAAAATCCAGCACTTCCCGGACTACATTATCGTATTCAGGATTATCCTGCATTGTCCCGGGTGTTCCCTGCATGTGCATGATGATATAGGGACAGGCCGCATCCGCCGCAACTTTCATAATCCCGGGATCGTCACGGCCGGCGGAAATGTCATTGATAATGCTTGCACCGGCTTCAATCGCGGCCTTTGCGACCTCACTGAGTGTGGTATCGATACTGACAGGCACGTTTCCGGGCAATATCTCGTGCAATTCCCTGATAATGCCCATGACCCGTGCGCGTTGCTCCGCCGCATTGACCCGCTGCGATCCGGGCCGCGTGGATTCCCCACCGACATCGATAATATCCGCCCCCTCCTCCACCATCATGGCAGCGTGTTTGATAGCTATCCGGGTATCCGTGTATTGCCCGCCATCGGAAAAGCTGTCAGGAGTCACATTCAGGATACCCATGATCACGGGACGATTGGATTTACCAGGATTCATTGAAGCCGATCAATCATTCTGTCGGTTGCGGAGACCAGTGCGTTGGTCATGGGTGGTTCGCCCGCCAGGTGACCGCCATCCGGTACAATGATAAATTCTGAATCCGGTAACGATCGGTGCAATAACCAGGACGATTCCAGCGTACAGGTCATATCACGACGTCCATGGATAATGCATATCGGCACATCCGGCAGTTTATCAATTTCATCGAGAATCTGGTTGTCCCGGATGAAATACCGGTTGACGGCATAATGTGTCTCGATAGTCACCTCGTTGATCATCTTTTGTATATCTTCCTCACCCTCCTCTTCTTCCTCTTCATAATCGAAATCAGGCAGGTTCCATGTCACTACCCTGCAGGCCCAGTCCGACCAGGCGCGGGCAAATTTTTCCCGCAAGTCGGCATTATCACCATGTACCCGCTGGTAATATGCGTTTACGAAATCGTTTCGTTCCGGTTCCGGCACGGGATTGATGAATTCCTGCCAGTATTCCGGGAAGACCCGGTTTGCGCCGTCCCCCACAAACCAGTCCAGGTCACGTTGCCGGGCAAGGAATGTACCGCGTGTTATGAGACCAAGTACCCGCTCCGGGAATGATTCTGCATACAAAAGGGCAAGGGTCGCACCCCAGGATCCGCCGAATACCAACCACGATTCCACGTTGAAATATTTGCGTATCCGTTCGATATCATCGAGGAGGTACTGTGTTGTATTGTTATCGACACTCCCCTGTGGCGATGACCGGTTACAACCCCGCTGATCGAAAATAATAATCCGGTACTTGTCCGGATCGAAATAACGCCGGTGATTTTCATTACAACCCGATCCCGGCCCGCCGTGCAGGAAAATCACGGGTATTCCGTCAGAATTTCCCGTTTCCTCGATATACAGTGAATGACCGCCCTCGACTTCTATTTGCGTAGACTGGCGACAATCGATTTCAGGATAGAGTTCGCGCATATCTGTTAATGAATAATGTCATTATTGTTTTAACGCAGAAATCAACTTTTCAACATGCAGTAGAAAACTGCTTAGATCTCTCATTCCCGGGATTGCTGACTATAAGGAAAGCCCG
>DATIPP010000137.1:0-13499 GCA_035471825.1 Gammaproteobacteria bacterium | reverse complement strand
GCCCTGGTTACCGGTGGTACGGGCGGTATCGGTGCTGCCATATGCATCAAGCTTGCCAAATCCGGTGCCAGCGTGGCCACAAATTACCGGAACGAGGAAAAAGCCAAAAAATGGCAGGCCGATGCCAAGAAAAGAGGCTTCGATATCAAAATCTACCAGACCGATGTCACGGATTTTGAAGCCTGCGAGGAACTGGTAAAACAGATCGAGAAAGATCTCGGCCCGATTGATATCCTGGTGAATAATGCCGGTATCACAAAGGACGGATCATTCCGCAAGATGACAAAAGAGGCCTGGGACGCCGTCATGACGATCAACCTGGACGGTATGTTCAATATTTCCAGGCCCATCGTGCCCGGCATGATGGAAAGAGGCTGGGGCCGCGTAGTCAACATTTCATCCATCAACGGCCAGAAAGGACAGATGGGTCAGACCAATTACGCCGCCAGCAAGGCCGGCATGCATGGTTTCACCATGTCGCTGGCACAGGAAACTGCGCGAAAAGGTGTGACCGTCAATACGGTCTCACCCGGTTACATTGCGACGGAAATGGTAATGGCGGTGCCGGAAGATATCCGGGAAAAAATTATCTCCACCATCCCGGTCGGCCGGCTGGGCAAGCCAGAGGAAATCGCTGCACTGGTTGATTTCATCGTTTCCGATGAAGCGGCCTTTGCTACCGGCGCTGACTTTTCCATGAATGGCGGACAGCATATGATGTAAGGCATTTATCATTATCCAGCATTTGCAATGATTCAGGAATACCACATATAACGACAGGTTCTTTTTTTATGTCCGAGACACGTATTATCAAAAAATATCCGAACAGGCGCTTGTACGATACTGAACAGAGCAAGTACATCACCCTCGATAATGTCAAACAACTGGTTCTTTCCGGGGTGGATTTCTGTGTCAAGGACGTCAAGACAGACGAAGACCTGACGCGCAATATCCTGTTACAAATCATCGCGGAGCAGGAACATGGCGGCGAACCGTTTTTCTCAACCGACCTCCTCACCCAGATTATTCGTTCCTACGGCGATTCCGTGCAAAGCCTGGCCGGCGATTATATCGAGAAAAGCATGCACATCTTCAGGCAACAACAAAAAGATTTCCAGGAAGCCATAACTTCCAATCCCCTCACAGCCATGTCGGAGCTGGCAGAGAAAAATTTCAAGTTGTGGAAGGAAATGCAGGAAGAATTTTTCAAGGCAGCCAGTCCACGTTCCGACGACAAATCGGAATAATACAAGCATACAACACTCCGGCATTCCGGCTGTAACAGAAACAACAATAACGAGGTACCCTGATGGCTAAAGAGTCAAGTTATTCCGCGTATCCGGATTTATTCGATCACTTTTCCAGCAACCTTTATGAAGCCCATGAACAGCTCATGGGACATTGGCATAACCCGTTCCAGTATACGTTCGATTCCATTCTCCATATCACCGACCTGGCTACCGAAACAATAGACAGGATCACAGAGCACCATCGCAGTACGCTCGAGTTCTACCTTGGCCGGGATAAACCTGTTCCCGATAACCAACGGGACCAAAAAGTTGCTGAGAAACAGCGTACAGAAACAGGGCGAGTAGCCCTGGTGACGGGAGGCATTGGTGGGATCGGCACCGAAATCTGCAAGCGCCTTTATAATGACGGCCATCAGGTTATCGCAACCTATATTTCAGTCGAACGTGATAAAGCAGAAAGCTGGCAACAGGAACAATTCAATTATGGTTACGAGATCGACATCATCGAATGTGATGTCACCAGCTTTTCCTCCTGCCGGAAAATGGCATCAGCCATCGACAAGCAGTACAAACGTATCGATATACTCGTCAATTGTGCCGGGATTACACGCGATGCCACGCTGAAAAAAATGGCAACTGAAAACTGGCATGCCGTACTCGATACCAACCTGGACAGTGTATTCAACGTCACGCGCAATGTGATCAATAAAATGATCAAGCGTGGTTATGGCCGCATCGTGAATATTTCTTCTGTGAATGGACAGAAAGGCCAGTTCGGACAGACTAACTACGCCACTGCTAAAGCAGGCATGATCGGCTTTACCAAGTCACTTGCGCTGGAACTGGCCGATACCGGCATAACCGCCAACAGCGTCTGCCCCGGTTACGTGGGGACCAGCATGGTGGAAGCAATCCCGGAGGATGTGAAAAACCGGATCATTTCAACGATTCCCGTCGGTCGCCTGGCAAATCCGGCCGAGGTGGCCGATGCCGTGGCTTTCCTCACGACGGGAAACGCCGGTTATATCACCGGTTCCGAACTATCGGTGAACGGCGGCCTGTTTACGGGCAAGGCCTGACCTGCCCACCTGCCGGAATATATCCGACTTCCAAACTGGAGTATTCAGTTTGGCTAATATATTGATAAACCTGTTTATTTAAGTAAGTATGTACTTACTTAAATTGATTTCCTATTCTCTAATAACCTTGACAAGTAACTCTGCCTGTCCTATGCTGCAATGCAATATGTTGCGTCGCAACAAGAATCCGGAAATTCACTTTACTTAAGACAGGAGAAAAAACATGGCCAACGAGATTTACGATAACGTCAACAAGGCTGCCAGAAGCACCTATGACTCCATGAAAGCGCTGTATGACATTCAAAACAATATTGCCGAGCAGGTATTTGAACAGCAACTGGCTGTCATCAACCTGGGTGTTGACTACACCAGCCGCCAGTTGAAGCTGGCCAGTGAAGCCAGGGGCTACAAGGAACTTCTAAACGGACAAACCGAGATCGTTTCTGATTTCGGCACCAAAGTCCAGGGCATCACCCGCAATACCATCGATATCCTGAATGAATCCAGGGACGAACTCAGTGCCTGGTACGAAAAGGGTGTCAAGGAAGCCGAAAGCGGCTTGAAAGAAGCTGCCAAGGTCGTTCCCATGCCGACCAAGGCTGCCTGAGCAGGAAGCATTCATACATCTCCATCAAGACTTCGGCCTTGAAAAAATCAAAACCCGCATCCTGATACAAGATGCGGGTTTTTTTAATGCTTCACTGTTTATAAAGACCAGATACAATCCAACCGGTACGAACAGTACTGGTTACATCCTGTCGATCGAACTCTGCACACCCCTGCCGCCCTTGTTCAATACGTGTGTGTAAATCATCGTAGTATTGACATTACTATGGCCCATGAGCTCCTGGACGATCCTGATATCGTAACCAGCTTCCAGCAGATGCGTGGCAAAGGAATGCCGGAATACATGAGCACTGACATGTTTCATGATTCCAGCTTTCTTGACGGCAGAACTGATCGCCCTGGCAACAGACTTGCTATGGATATGATGTCTGTCTTCCCTGCCTGATCCAGGATCGATGGAGGAATTTCCCGAAGCAAACACAAATTGCCATTTTAACTGTTTGCCAGCATTCAGGTATTTCCTGCTTAATGCATCCGGCAAGTAAACAAAATCAATCCCGCTTTTCTAATCCATTTCAAAATAAAGTTCAGTTCTCTTAATCGCCAGTTTCAATCCCGGCACAACAAAATCAGTTAACACCGTTCTTCTGTCCTTGTTTCCCTTGCCCCACCTGACCATTATTTCCCTGCGCCAGAAATCCACATCAAGTATTCGCAGATCGATACATTCATTCAGCCTCAAACCGAAACCATACATTAACCCGACAATTGTCTTGTGGGGATCCCGGAGATAATGGAATATTGCCCTGACTTCATCCTGCGTCAAGACAACGGGTAGTCTCTTGGGTTTCCTGGCATACTGGAATTCAGGTATTTCTCCGACATCAATATCCAGAATGTGCTTATATAAAAATATAACGCTGTGAACGCCCGGTTCTGTGTGGATGCGGATACGTTTTCCAGGTTGACAAGGTAATTGAGAAACGCGGAGACTTCCATACCACCCATCTCCGACCGGGTGATGCTTGTTATGGAAGAGAATATAACGCCGTATCCAGTAGATGTAAGCTTGTTCTGTACTTTTTGAATAATGGAAATAGCGGATTTTTTGCCTGACCTGATCCAGCAGCTTAGGCGGGTTGTTACGTTCCATGTCCCCCTCCCTGGGATAGACCCCAATTTTGTATGTCCTATATTACGAATATTACACTGAAACGCAACTTATTGATAACGCTATATAATATTCATCGTCCGCTTAACCGTATTGTATAGAAGACAGTATGATGAAGCGTATAAAATCAGCAAAGTAGTCACTCCGCATATAAAGTGTCTATACTTTTATTACCCCACATATTATTGAAAATAGGGAGGTTTTCAACGTGCCCTCTCCAACACCCTATAACGCCTTACGGGACAAACCGTCCCTCAAAATATAGTTAGGCAGCAACCAACCCAGAGGAGGGATACACTATGTCATCTCCCGGTCTGAAGGCGAAACTCGATACGATCTTCAATGCACATATGGAGGCGGAACTGGACGGCGACCTCGACCAAACGCTGGCCACCATGGCGCCGGATCCGCATCTCGTGAACGTACCAACCATGGTTGGTGGCCAAGGCCCGCAAAGCGTGCGGACGTTCTACTCGAAACGCTTGATCGGCCAGTTCTTTCCACCTGACGTCACGTTCGAAACGGTATCGCGCACTTACAGCGAAGACCGGCTTATTGATGAGCTCATCATCTCTTTCACACACACCAGCAAGATTGACTGGATGCTGCCAGGAGTTGAGCCTACCGGGAAACGAGTCGAAGCGGTGTTCGTGGTGATCGTCGGGATTGAAGGTGACAAGGTCTCCTACGAGCATATCGTGTGGGATCAGGCGAGTGTGCTCGTGCAGATCGGTCTCCTTGATCCAATGGGTCTCCCGGTCACCGGCGCAGGTGCCGCCGCAAAGCTGAGAAATCCAGCATTACCGGATCCGTTCTTCAATGAGGGCTAGCGCGGACATGAGACGAGAGACATCAGCCATGTTATTCGCAACGACGCGCCAATCTCGGCCTTGGACCTGTCCCGCTCCGTTCGGTCGTTGCTGGACATATCAGAAAGAATCTCGGCACTATGCCGCCTTACCAGCACTTGCAATCAACGGTGCGCAAATAATCTTCAAAAGCTCCAGGGAAAGAGCACACCGCGGGTGAAGCATGACGTTATGTGAACTACTAACGGAGATCCGAAATTCACTTTCTATTACTCGTTGCGATATTTGCCTTGATTTACTTTGGCATTAGCTTGCCATTATTTCAGGCGATTAGTAAAAAACGTAAGGGACGAAAATTTGTAATTCGATTGGGCACACCATGGAAAGCTAGTGACGCCGGTCATAGGTGGGATGTATTGATGTCATTTTTATCGTTTGTGATAGCTCTGGCGATTTCACTCTATCTCCTAGATCGTCTGGTTCCATTCGATGCGGGGACTTAAGTGCAGACTTTCCAGTTACCACATAACAAACGCATGCAGTGGGACGCAGCAAAGCCGCGCCGCTGATGTGCAGTGTTTGCCGAACCAAGCTCTCTTACTCACAAATAAAACCTGCCAACAGGCGGGCTTTTATTAATCCGGATTTTTTGCAGAAACTATTTGCGTTCTTCCAGCCATTCCGCGACTGCTGGCGGTATCATTTTCTGGGATTTACCACTGACGTAAATACCGATATGTCCGCCCGGGAATTCCAGTGAAGTGTAATCTTTCGTCCCGACACATCCTTCCAGCGCCCGGGATGAATCCGGCGGAACGAGATGATCTTGTGCGGCGTAGATATTCAGGACCGGCATGGTGATATTCATCAGATCGACGGTTTCATTGCCGATCTTCACGCTGCCTTTTACCAGGCCGTTTTCCTGGTAGAACATTTTGGTGAATTGCCGAAATGCCTCGCCGACCTGGTCCGGGCTGTCGAAGATCCATTTCTCCATCCGCATGAAATTCCTGGCCTGTTCGGTGTCATCCAGCAAGTTAACCAGGTCCATGTATTTCTGACCCAACAGGCGATAGGGCTTGAGTGAAAGATAGGTCCAGTTCAAAAGTTCACCCGGAATATTACCCATGGTATCCACGAGCTGATCGACGTCGACATTCCTGACCATCTTGCTCAGTAGATCGTCCTTCGTATGAAAGTCCACAGGAGTAACGGTGGTTATCAGGTTTCTGACTTTTTCCGGATGCAATGCACTGTAACAGAGACTGAAGCTCCCCCCCTGGCAAATACCCAGCAGGTTGATTTTATCAAGCTTGTGTTCCCTGCAAATAATATCGACACAACGATCAATATAACCGTTAATGTAATCTTCCAGGGAGATGTACCTGTCAGCGCTGTCTGGGTAACCCCAGTCGATGAGATAGATATCCAGTCCGGCATTCAGCAATCCCTGGATCATGGAACGTCCGTCCTGCAGGTCAGCCATGTAGGGGCGGTTTACCAGTGCATAGACGATCAATACCGGCTCGGGGTTCGGGTTTTCAACCCGGGGTTCAAACCGGTACAGGACCATTTTGTCTTCCGTATACACGGGATGCTTGGCCGATGCGCCGACCTCGATATCACCGATTTCCGTCAGGGTATTGACACCCTGTGCAAGCTTGCTGTTGAAATCCTGGACTTCCTGGATTATCTCATCGGGTCTCATCTGAAAAGGGATCAATGTCTTGCTCCTCAGGTTTATATCTTGATGGTAATCATGTCATTGCCGCTTTTTCGTGACGCCTTCTTTCCGGCCGATTTCTTTTTTGCTGTTTTCTTTTTACCGGTTTTCTTTTTTGCTGTCTTCTGTTTAGCAGTGGATTTCCTTTTGCCGGTTTTTTTGCCGTAGGGAGTTCTACCGGACGATGACCGTGTTGTTTTCTTTTTACCGGCTTTCCGTCCAGCGCCACGGCCGGCACCGGCTGAATCTCCGTCCATCTTATGCTTCAGGGCGGAGAGTTCTTCTTCCAGTGTTTCGATTTTCCTGTTGGCTACTTTAAAGTCCCGGCGCAGTTCCTGTTGCCTTTGCTGCATGGTATTGATGCCTTTGCGCGTGGGCATGTTCAGGGCAGCCAGCATTTCATCAACTACGTTCCTGCTGTAGCGTTTGATGCCCATCAAAGCATTGGTAACCTCTCCATACAATTCGGAAAATTCATCACTATGACCCAGATTCGCATAAGCCTCCTCATTACAATCCACCCAGATATCGTAAATCTGGCGCAACGTATGAATTTCCTCACCGGTTTCCGCCATTTCAAGAATCCGTTTGCGCATACGTTCCACGGCTTCAATACCCACCCTGGTCAATAAATTATTGTAATTTTGGGTGGCCTTCTGGTAATCCACCCAGAGGCGGACGCCTTCCTGGGCCTGTTCCTGTGATTCACGCGTGTATCCCACACCCGGCATGGACAGAAACTTGTCGGTGACTTCCTGCAAATCCTGTGGTTTGAATTCTTCCAGGAAATCACCCGGCATGACCGATGCCGACGAGAAGGTCCTCTGGAGCGTATCGAGCGGGAGTAACTGCCAGGCGCCCAGCATTCCGTTCAGGGAATCCTTCCTGTCGCTCCCGTCAAAAAAGTTTTTCATTTCATTAAATTGATCATTTAACAATTCCTGCCAGTCCTCGGATGCCTTGTTGATACCATCCAGCTGCTGTAACAGGCTCATGAAATGCTCGCTTAACATGTAAAATACCTTTCCCTGTTCCAGCATCTTATTCATGAATGGCTCGCTCGCCGCGGGCACATTGCCGGACACGGATTTCCACCACGCATCCATGGCATCGGCCCAGGGATTGCTTTCCATTTTCATCTCACTGTCACCTTGGGGCAGAAACCGGGTAAACGATTTCCAGGCGTCCATGTATTGCTTTTGCGTCTCCAGCCAATCAATACCCGGGATCGGATTTGCAGATTTCTGACTCATGGATAATTCTCGAATAACTTGATTAAAGGCATATTAAGATTAGCTCAAAATCGTATCATGCAGATTTTTGCACTGCAAAAAAGCCTGCCTCCAGTCTACACGATAGAAAAAAAAGCCCATATTACTGGCGTAATATGGGCCATGAGGGTGTAGTGGAGGTAGAGTGAATCTTTAGCTGGAGGAGGTCGTGGACTTTTTAGCGGCTTTTTTGGCAACGGGTTTCGCTGCCTTGCCTGCGTCCTCGATACCCTTCTCGAACCACGAAACGACTTCGTCACGTGATTGTGTCAGGACCTCGGCAGCCTGGCGGGTAATATCCATGGCCTTGTTACTGTAATCACCGGCCAACTCGGACTCCGCGGAAAGGAGATCCTTGTAATTGTTAGTGGTGCTCAGCAGCTTGGCCTGTTCAACACCGCTTTCAAGGTTCAGTGAAGCCAGGTTGAACTGTAATTCAGTCAGCTTCTGAAACGCGTTTGCGTTAATGGCGCCCAGTTCCTGCATGGCGTCGTAGGAAGTTTTACCTGCAGTGGTAATTTGTTCAATGAATTCGTTTTGCATCATTTTACTCCTTGGTATCTCCCGATAGTGTTAATAAACAGTAAATGTCGAATAAGTAACGATGACAGTTTGTGCATCGCAACAACATATTGCAGTGCAACATAACTTATCACATCGATTCTGTCAACCCTTGTTCAAGCAAGCTATTCAGGAGAGAAACGACGGGGATCACGGCTTCCGCTGACTGATCGGATAAGCTAATTAACCGATTGATATTTCAAAATATTTTTTCGATTGCCGAAGCGATAAAAGCTTCAAAAATGCGGTTTATCGGGACAGGCCTCGTAACGTTTCAGCGAGGCGTTGATCTCCTCCCTGGCGGCCTGCTGATCACGCCAGCCATTGACCCGGACCCACTTGTTGGGCTCGAGGTCCTTGTAGTGTTCAAAAAAGTGGGTGATCTGTTCCAGTAAAGCCGGCTGCAGGTCCTGGGATGAGTTGATCCGGTGATGGAAGCGGGACACCTTGTCGATGGGAATCGCGAGAACCTTGCCGTCATCGCCGGCCTCATCGACCATATCGAGTACTCCGATCGGACGGCAACGGATCACGGCGCCATGAATGATCGGCATCGGTGTCGCCAGCAATACATCGACGGGATCGCCGTCCGCGGCAAGCGTCCTCGGAATGTACCCGTAATTACAGGGATAAACCATGGAAGTGTTGAGGTATCGGTCCACAAACAGGGCGCCCGTTTCCTTGTCCAGTTCGTATTTCACGGGATCCGAATGGATCGGTATCTCGATAATCACGTTGACTTCATCCGGAGGATTCCGTCCCGGGCCAACCCTGTCCAGGTTCATTCAGTATGCCTCATATTGACCATACCAATGGTCAAGTTATTTATTCGCACGATGTTCGACCAATTCATCGACAACCGCCGGGTCCGCCAGGGTACTGGTATCGCCCAGGTTTTCCAGTTCGTTCGCTGCCACCTTGCGCAGGATACGGCGCATAATCTTGCCGGAACGGGTCTTGGGCAGGCCGGGTGCCCACTGGATAATGTCCGGACTGGCGATCGGCCCGATCTCGGAACGGACATGTTGAACCAGTTCCTTGCGCAGTTCCTCGGAAGGTTCGACACCGGCCATCAGGGTGACATAGGCATAGATACCCTGGCCTTTCACGTCGTGCGGGTAACCGACCACGGCCGCTTCGGCAACGGCATCATGCAATACCAGCGCACTCTCGACCTCCGCCGTCCCCATGCGATGACCGGAAACATTAATCACGTCATCGACACGGCCGGTGATCCAATAGTAGCCGTCCTCGTCACGGCGGGCGCCGTCGCCACTGAAATACTTGCCCTTGTACATGCTGAAATAGGTCTGGACAAAGCGCTCGTGATCGCCGTAAACCGTGCGCATCATGCCCGGCCAGGACCGCTTGATGCATAATGCGCCCTCACCCGGGCCCTCGATCTCGTTACCCTTGTCATCGACCAGACACGGTTCGACACCGAAGAATGGCAGTGTTGCCGAACCCGGCTTCAATGCCATTGCCCCGGGGAGTGGTGTAATCATGTGGCCACCGGTTTCAGTCTGCCACCAGGTATCGACAATGGGACAACGTCCCTCGCCCACTACCTGGTAATACCATTCCCAGGCCTCGGGGTTAATCGGCTCGCCCACAGTACCGAGTATCCGCAGGCTTTTCCTGTCGTGTTGTTTGACAAAATCATCGCCCTGTCCCATCAGGGCGCGAATGGCGGTCGGCGCCGTATAAAAAATATTTACCTGGTGTTTATCGACCACCTGCCAGAAGCGCCCAGCATCGGGATAGGTCGGTACGCCTTCAAACATGAGGGAGATTGCACCGTTACATAAAGGACCGTAAACAATATAGGAATGGCCGGTTACCCAGCCGACATCAGCCGTACACCAGAAAACTTCGGCATCATGGTAATCGAACACGTATTTATGGGTCATTGCCGTAAACAGCAGGTAACCACCGGTGGTATGTAATACGCCCTTCGGTTTTCCGGTGGAACCAGAGGTATACAAGATAAAGAGGGGATCTTCCGCATCCATTTCCTCCGGCGGGCAATCGACAGATGCGTTTTCCATTTTCTCGTGGTACCAGACATCCCGCTTGTCGTTCCAGGCGATGTCGTTGCCGGTCCGCCTGACGACGATCACGGTATGCACATCGGGACAACTTTCCAGTGCCTTGTCGGCATTGCTCTTCAGTGGTGTTGCACGGCCGCCGCGAACACTCTCGTCGGCAGTAATCAAGACCCGGCAGTCGGAATCAAGAATGCGATCCTTCAGTGCCTCCGGTGAAAAACCACCGAAGACAATGGAATGGACCGCTCCGATGCGGGCGCAGGCCAGCATGGCAACGGCGGCTTCGGGGATCATCGGCATGTAGATGGAAACCCGGTCTCCTTTCTTGACACCACGTTCTTTCAGAACATTGGAGAACTTGCAGACATCTTCATGTAGTTCCCTGTAAGAAATCCGTTTATCGACGGCCGGATCATCTCCTTCCCAGATAATCGCGGTCTGGTCACCGCGTTTCTCGAGATGCCTGTCCAGGCAATTGTAGGCAACGTTCAGTTTGCCGCCGGTGAACCATTGAATGTCGACATCTTTGAAATCCCATTCCTGGACCTTGTCCCATTTCTTGAACCAGTCTATAAACTCTTCCGCCTGCCCGGCCCAGAACGTATCGGGATCTTCCAGCGACTGACGGTACATGGAATCGTATTTATCGGCGGTTATGTGCGCCTTCTTGGCAATCGCTTCGGGTATTGGGTGTACTTCGGGTATATGATGAATTTTCTCAACCGACATCTTCAGCCTCCTCGGTTAATCCTGACGTCCGGGTTTTGCTAAGAAACCCGTAATAGCTGGAATCCAGCCATTCTTGCTTTTATTACATACAGCCACCGGACCTTCAAGGCAGCCACTGTAACAGGAAATTTGTGCATCGCACAATAACTGATTATTTTGTCTTATTCTGACATATGTTGTTTCAGCCTGAAAAATATCCGGAAAAACCGGCTCCCCGAAGGTACCAACGACGATAATTGCGACATGATGGATCCCGGTCCACCCAATCCAGACCGGGAATTCCCTGTCGTAATTATAACGTTAGATATGAAATAAAGATTAAATAGCAGGAGCGGTGTGATGCAGAATGCAACACCGTCCGGGACATGCATTATTGTTGTGACTTTTTCTTCCAGCGATAAATCGTTGTCCGGTTGATACCGAGAATCCTCGCTGCCTCGGAAATATTGCCACCAGTCCGGGCGAGTACCTGCCTGATAATTTCATCATTATGGCTTTTCAGGTTTTCATTTACCGGCAGGTCTGTTGTCACAGGTTCATTGCACCGGGCAATCAGGATTTTTTCCGGCAGGTGCTCAAGACTTATGTTGCATTTACCGACTGTCAGTACCCAGCGCAAACACAAATTACGCAATTCCCGGACATTACCCGGCCAATGATAACGTTTCAAAAACGGCCTGACCTCGTCGGTGAGAAACAGCTTGTCCCGGTTCGCATACCAGCACTCCTCCTCCAGGAATGCGCTTGCCAGTGCGGTAATATCATCACCCCTGTCCCGTAATGGCGGGACCGGAATCTCGAATACACACAAATGGTGGTAAAGATCGGGCCGGAATTTTCCCACATCCAAATCCCGGTAAATCTCCCTGTCGGCAGAAGCGATCAACCTGGTATTCACCCGTAACGGTTCATTGCTGCCGGCACGAATGATTTGCCCGTTTGCCAGAACGTGCAACAACGCCGCCTGGAGTTCAGCACCGAGCAAATTGATCCCTTCAAGATAGAGCGTGCCATTCCGTGCTTTTTCAATCTTGCCCGTCAAGCCATTGCGGCGGGCACCACTAAAGAGACCGGGCACGCAACCGAACAACTCTGTTTCCATCATATCAGCGGGCAGGGTATCGCAATTCACTATCACAAAGGGTTGCTCGCCGCGGCTGCCGGCGGAATGTATGGAACGTGCCAGAAGCTTTTTACCGGTACCTTTTTCCCCGATCAAAAGGACGCCGTTTTCAAGCGGATCTTCCGCGGCCGCCCTGCCCTGCCTGATTGCATTCTTCAGGCAGGACGATTGGCCCAGCATGTGATCGAATGTGTTTTTTAATTCCGGTTGCGATGCATTTTTTACCCTCTCGTCCCGGATAATATTATTACCGGAAAGGATCAGTACGGCCCCGTAACATTGATTGCCGTTTGAAACCGGTTCTATATGGATTTGGACCGGTCGATGAATACCGAAATCACCCCTCACATCGATATTGATTTCACCGTAGGAATTATTGTTAATCCGGGCATGGACCGTGTCCCAGATACCAGGTATGAGTTCCGTCAGCGGCCGGTTGAGAATACCCGCAGAATCTTGATCGAGGTAGCGCATTACCTTGCTGTTATGGTCGATAATGTAGCCATCCTCGTCGCTCAACAAAACACCCTGGCCGGACCAGCGATTGACGATATCCCGGCTGAGCGTGCGCAGGTATTCGCGCCGGCTTAAAGCCAGGGCGTTCAGACCGTATTGAACGGACTGTGCCACCGATACGGCGAGGATCATTGCCTCGGATGATGCCTTTCGTACAGGGCCGGTGATATCCACCACACCAACGACCCTGCCGGCCGCCGTATTGAAAACCGGTGCGCCGTAACACACCCAGGGCTGCCAGCCCCTGCAGTAATGTTCGTGTCCCATCACGACTTCCGGTTGCCCCAGCGCCAGCGGGGTGCCGACACCGTTCGGCCCGACAGATTCCTCGCTCCACCTGGCGCCCGGCATAAAATTGATTGCGTCGAGTTGTTGCCGTATAAGGCGATGCCCGGTGGAATGAAGGATACAGCCGTCATTGTCGGCAAGGACAATAACGTGTTCTGATCCTTCAAATTTCTGCAGCAATTTCTCGATGACCGGAACCCCTGCCTGTCCCAGTTGTTGCCGGTGCAGCCGATCTTCGATCTCTTCCAGTGAAAGGACAGTGGATGCACGCTCGGCTTCAGGGTTGATACCAAGCTTCCTGCTTATTTGCCAGCTGCGCGTAATGACAGAGCGGGGAGACTTTTCCGGGATGCGGCCGGTACTG
>DATIPP010000136.1:0-9580 GCA_035471825.1 Gammaproteobacteria bacterium | reverse complement strand
CATCTGGCCATGAATGGAACCGGCCGGTTGCGCGGCGATTGCATGGCCGGTCGGCGCACCGCCGCGGCTGACCGAACCTCCCCTGCCGTGAAAAAATACAATCGGGATTCCACATTCCTGCCCGATTTTCGTCAAACTGGCCTGGGCCTTGTTGAGTTCCCAGTTGGCTGTCAGATAGCCACCGTCCTTGTTGGAATCGGAGTAACCAATCATGACTTCCTGGACACCGCCCTGGTCCTTTACCGATCGCTTGATAATCGGTGTTGTCAGGATTTCCTTCATCATCTCCCGGGCGCGTTGCAGGTCGTCAATTGTTTCGAACAACGGCACGATGGGCAAACGGCAGGATTCCATGGCCTGTTGGTCAACAAACAACCCGGCGTATTTGCACAGGAGATAAACACCCAGGATGTCATTGACGGATTGGGTCATGCTCAATATGAAGTTACCGAAGGCCTCGCGATCCAGATCGTCGTAGACCGAAGCAATCATCCTGAGCAGTTCGAGCATCCGTTCGGAGGTTTCATCCAGCGTTTTGAAGTCAGGTAATTCCTCCAGCGGCCTGGCAAGTTCGGAAACCAGCCATTCACGCCATTCATCCGAGTCCTTGCCGGGTTCATCCTTGCTGTCATTCTGTTCCCGCCAGATATTGGCGAGAGTATGCGTGGTGACCGTACTGTTTTCGCGAATATCCAGCCTGACGGTACGGAAACGGTATGCCTCTGCTTCTCTCAATAGTGGTGTAACCATGGCACGTGCCTGTTTGCGGCAGGAGGAGTCCATGAGTCCCTTCTCGAGCGTTTTCAGATCACGGATAAACTCGTCGGCATCCCGGTATTTCAGTTGATTTTTCTTGCCGTCGTTTGCAGCAACGCCTTCCATTTTCAGTATCATGCAAAATACGTACTGCCTGAACACCTCTCCCGGGTTGCGTTTACTCAGTGATTCCGCCTGTCCGCTTTCTTCCAGTATCGCGTCGAGTGCCTGGCGGAATTCATCGGACAGTTCAATGGCGTTTTTGGTAATACTGATTTTCTTGATGATGTCATTCAGTTTGCGCAAATAATGCTGAATGACGATGGTGCGATTACGAAGCAGCGTCTCTTTGGTAACTTCATTGGTGACAAACGGGTTGCCGTCCCGGTCGCCGCCGATCCATGAACCGAACTGGAAGAATGGTGGAATCTCGAATTCTTGATCGCCGTAATGCTTTTTCAGGGCCCATTCGAGTCGATGAAGCAATTCCGGGATACGTTCGAACAGTGTTTGCTCGAAAAAGTGCAGACCCCAGGATACTTCCTGCTGTACTGAAGGTTTTTCCAGGCGTAATTCGCCGGTTAACCAGAGCATATCGACCTCGTTGCGCAGGGATTCGATAAAGGTTTCCCGTTCACGGGGTGTCCAGCGCTCGGCTTCGAGGCGGTAGAGCAAGACGTAGATCCGGCGATGAATCTCGAGGACGGTAACGCGTTTCGCCTCGGTCGGGTGCGCCGTTAGCGTGGGACGGATATGGGCAGTGGACAACAGGGACTGTATTTCTTCGGCGGTTACGCCGGCTTTTTTTGCCTGGGAAAACACATTGGCGAAAGTACCGGGAACATTATCCAGTCCGCCCATCTTCTCGGCCTGGCGCCGTCGCCGCATGCCGGTATTTTCTTCAGCGACGTTCAGAAGCTGGAACCAGATACCCCATGCCTGTAAAACATCAACGAGGGCTTTCTCGTCGTTCTCGGGGATCGCTTCCCTGACATCGAAAATATCCAGGATATCCGGTTTACGCTCCTTGATAACGACATACATCTGCTCCCGGAGCAGCGCGACAATTTCACTGGCGTATTCGGCTGCGGCCGCGTCCAGCTGCTCTGTAATACTATCGGTATCAGCGCCGGTAATTGGTACCTTGTTGCTCACACTACCCGGTCACGTGGTTTTTCACCATCGAAGAATGCCTTTACGTTTTCGATTGCCCTGAGGCCCATCGCGACCCGTGTTTCCAGGCTTGCACTGCCAAGATGGGGGAACAGTACAACATTGTCCATGGTCAGAAACTCCTCCTGTACATTCGGCTCACCCTCATAAACATCGAGACCGGCACCAGCAATGGTTCCGGATTTCAAAGCATTAATGAGGGCTTTTGAATCAACAACATCACCGCGCGCGCTGTTTATCAAAAAGGCATGTGGCTGCATCATCTTGATGCGTTGCTCATTCAGGAGATGATAGGTTTCTTCACCTCCGGGACAATGCAGCGAGACAAAATCCGCCTCTCTTAAAACATCTTCCGGCGTATCGCGCTGTTCCGCGTTGAGATTTTCAATGACTTCCTTCGGTGGCGGATACGGATCGGTAAAGAGGATCTTCATATCGAAACCATGATGTGCCTTGTGTGCCATGGCACGGGCAATCCGTCCCATGCCAATCAGTCCCAGTGTTTTGCCGGTGACCTTGGTTCCCATCATGTGAGTGGGACGCCAACCGGTCCATTCCTTGTTGCGGACATGCCGTTCACCCTCCCCGCCCCGGCGTGCCACCATCAGCATCAGTAGCATGGCGATATCCGCCGTGCAGTCCGTTAATACCTCCGGTGTATTGGTAACCACCAGGTCGCGTTTTTTTGCGGCATCAAGATCGATGTGGTTGAATCCCACACCGTAATTACCAAGTATCTTGCATTGCATGGGATCCGCGCTCAAAACTTCCGCAGAAACTGCGTCGGAGACTGTAGGACAAACGGCATCGGCGGTCTTGAGCGCCTCCTGCAATTCTTCAACCGACATGGGATGATCGTCTTCATTCAGTTGCACATCGAATAGCTCTTTTGCCCTGGCCTCTGCTTCATCTGGCCACCTGCGCGTAATAACTACTTTTGGTTTACTCACATTCTCCTCCTTTAGCCGGCTTTCTCGAGAACTGCCTTAACAGTCTCACCAAATGATGACGGGTTGGGTACAACGGTTACACCACATTCTTCCAGGATCTCCACCTTCTCGGCAGCGCTTTCACCGGCCGCAGAAATAATTGCGCCCGCATGTCCCATACGGCGTCCCTTCGGTGCGGTCAGGCCGGCAACATAACCGATCAACGGTTTGCTCATGTTGTCTTTCGCCCAGCGGGCTGCCTCGCCTTCCTGTGGACCCCCGATTTCACCGATCATGACGACGGCCCTGGTTTCCGGGTCTTCTTCAAAAAAGACAAGATGGTCCTTGAAGGAACTGCCGTTAATAGGATCACCGCCGATGCCGATACTGGTGGAAACACCGATACCGTATTCCTTCATCTGTGACGCGGCCTCGTAACCGAGCGTGCCGGAGCGTCCGACGATCCCGACGTTACCGGGCATGTAGATATGCCCCGGCATGATACCCATCATGCACTTGCCCGGACTGATCGAACCGGCACAGTTCGGACCGATCAATGTCATCTTGTCCTCGGCACGGTAGCGACGCATGTAGCGCTTGACGCGGATCATGTCCTGCGCCGGGATACCGTCCGTGATCGCCACGCAGATCTTGATGCCGCCTGCATCCGCGGCTTCCATGATGCCGTCGGCTGCAAACGGTGGCGGAATAAAAACGATGCTGGCGTTGGCGTCGGTCGCCTTGACAGCCTCTTTCATCGTGTTGAATACGGGCCGGTCCAGGTGCGTCGTCCCTCCCTTGCCGGGTGTCACGCCACCGACGATGTTGGTGCCGTATTCGATCATCTCGGTCGCATGGAAAGTACCGATGTGACCGGTGAAACCCTGGACAATTACCTTTGTGTTTTCGTCGAGTAATATTGCCATTGTTTTTTCCCCTCTATTTTCCGGTCGCTTCTTTCCAGGCGGCAACAGCCTTGTCGGCGGCCTCCTTCAAGGTATCGGCCATGGTGATCGGCAGGCCACTTTCTTTCAGTATCTTCTTGCCCTGTTCCACGTTGGTACCGGACAACCGTACCACCAGGGGAACTTTCAAATCGATTTCCTTGACGGCCTGGACGACACCTTCCGCGATCCAGTCACACCGATTGATGCCGGCGAAAATATTCACGAGGATAGCCTCGACATTTTCGTCGCTGAGAACGAGGTTGAAAGCCTTGGCTGTCCGGTCGGCCGAGGCACCGCCGCCGATATCTAGAAAGTTAGCCGGTTCGCCGCCGGCATGCTTGATCATGTCCATAGTGGCCATGGCAAGACCGGCGCCGTTGATAATGCAACCGATGTTGCCTTCCAGACCGACGTAACTGAGACCGCGGTCGGCGGCCCGTCTCTCGCGGGGATCTTCCTGGGACTTGTCCCGGAGTTCCGAGATGTTCGGATGCCGGAACAGCGCGTTATCGTCAAACGCCATTTTGGCGTCCAGGGCTAGCACCTGCTCTTCCTTGGTAACGACCAGCGGATTGATTTCGACCATCATGGCATCGAGATCGCGCATGGCCCTGTAACAACCGAGTATCGTGGTACAGGCCTGGTTCACGATCTGTTTCTCGAGACCCAGGGCAAAGGCGATCTCACGCGCCTCGAAGGGCTGCATGCCGACCGCCGGTTCGACAGCGATCTTTTTGATCGACTCGGGTTTCTTTACCGCCAGCTCCTCGATTTCCATGCCACCTTCACCCGATGCGACAACGGTAACGCGTTCCTTTTCGCGATCCAGTACGAATGCGAGATAGATTTCGCGGTCGATGTTACAACCGGCCTCGACATACAGACGATGGCAGACCTTGCCCTGCTCACCGGTCTGGTGCGTAACCAGCTTTTTACCCAGTAAATCATCGGCCGCCTGCCATACCTCGTCCTGCGTCTTGCAGATCTTGATGCCGCCGGCCTTGCCGCGCGCACCGGAGTGAATCTGTGCCTTTACTGCCCAGACATCGCCACCGATCTCCGTCGCCCGGTAGGAAGCCTGTTCCGGGCTGTAGGCCAGCCCGCCGGTGGGTATGGGTACACCGTAACCCGATAAAATTTCTTTTGCTTGGTATTCATGGATATCCACAACTCAATCTCCCATAAATGATTGTTGTTTTGTCAGTTGACTTTGGTCAGTTGTCGTTTGTTTGTTGAAAACAGATTCGTTACCGGATCGCTAATTACAAATAATGAACTAAAAACCACTGACAACTGACTACGGACAAATGACATAAGACTATTTTTTACTTGCAATCGCATCTGCCTGTTGCACGATATTTCTTGCCATGCGTTCCGAGGCGATGTCAATCATTTTACCATCCAGTTGTGCCGCACCCTTGCCTTGCTTGGCGGCCTCTTCAAGCGCTTCCAGGACCCGGCGTGCACGGTTCACCTCTTCCTCCGGTGGTGACATGACCTCGTTGGCCAGTGCAATCTGCTTGGGATGGATGGCCCATTTGCCCTCGTAGCCCAGGACGGCCACGCGCCGGGCGGCCGCCTTGTAGGCTTCCGGATCACTGAAATCTCCAAACGGCCCGTCGATGGCGCGCAAACCGAAAGCACGGCAGGCATGCACCATCTGGCTCTGGGCATAATGCCATTGATCGTTGATCGCGCCTTCGCAATTGTATTCCTTGACCAGGCCGCCGATGACCGACGTCCTGGAACGCATGCTGGCGGCATAATCGGCGACACCAAAGTGGAATGCCTCCAGACGCGGGCTTGCCTTGGCAATGCTGAAAACATTGACACCACCGAGGGCCGTCTCGATCAGGCATTCAAGACCGATCTTTTTTTCAAGCCCCATGGCGGTTTCGATTTGAGTGACCAGCATGTCCACCGCGTAAACATCCTCGGCGGTACCGACCTTGGGGATCAGGATGGTATCAAGTTTGTTACCGGCCTGCTCCAGGATGTCAACTACGTCGCGGTACATGTAATGCGTGTCGAGGCCGTTGATGCGGACCGACATCGTCTTGTTGCCCCAGTCGATATCATTCAGACCCTCGATAATGTTCTTCCTGGCCTGTTCCTTGTCGTCAGGCACGACCGCGTCTTCACAATCCAGAAAGATGTAATCGGCCTCGGTTTTCGCAGCTTTTTCAAACATGTCCGGGCTGGAACCCGGAACGGCCAGCTCGCTACGCTGAATCCGCGGGCGGGCTTGTTGGTAGGTGGTAAAACTCATCGCATATCCTCACTGGTTCAACATCAAAATTTTGAGAGTGGTGCCTGACAGGTCAGCAGGTTCTGTTTAATCTAGATCGGTCTCTCCAGGCCGGTATTCAACGCACTTTGAATACGGTGGGGTACCTGGTTTGGTCCGGGTATAATCAGGACTTTACGTGCGGGCAAGGTAAACCTCCAGTCAGGTCAGAACGGGTTCAGTACGATACTCGTATTTAAGGAACAGCTTCCTTTCGCTTGCTTTCTTCGTGTGTATGTCACCACGGCGGGTGCGCCGAACCGGGCATACTCCATTATTATTTTGATTGTGCATCGCACAATCCCACCCTTGTCCGGGCGTGCCGAATTCATTTTATAGACAAATCAGCCGCTGTTCAAAACGCATGCAAAACGGGGCTTCCCCTCCTGATTTCACCGGGAAAGACCGGTTTCCAGGTCTGCCTGCAGATCCTCGACATCCTCCAGCCCGACGGAAAGCCTTACCAGCCCGCCGACAATCCCGGCATCGGTCCGTTGTTCATCCGTCAGGCGATGATGGGTGGTGGTGGCCGGGTGCGTGATCGTGCTTTTCGTATCACCCAGGTTGGCCGTGATGGAAAACAGTTCAGTCGCGTCGATGAGCCGCCAGGCCGCCTCCCGGCCTCCCTTGACAATAAAACTCACAATGCCGCCGGGACCGGACTGCTGCCGTGCCGCGAGATCATGCTGCGCATGGGACTTGAGGCCCGGAAAATAAACCTTTTCCACCGCCGGTTGTTGCTCGAGCCATTCCGCGATCTGCTGCGCGTTGTCGCAGATGGCACGCATGCGTATAGATAATGTCTCCAGCCCCTTGAGAAAGACCCAGGCATTGAACGGACTCATGCTGGGTCCGGCGGTGCGCAGGAATGCAAAAGCGTCTTCCATCAATTTGTCACTGCCGATCAGCGCCCCGCCGATGCACCGGCCCTGTCCGTCCAGGTACGTGGTGGCGGAATGGATCACCACGTCGGCACCCAACGTGAATGGTAATTGCAGGACAGGTGTGCAAAAACAGTTATCGACCACGAGCAGGCAATCATGCGCGTGGGCGATATCAGCGAGTCGCTGGATATCGGCGATCTCCGTCAGCGGGTTGGAAGGTGTTTCCAGGAACAGCATCCGCGTTTCCGGTTTGATCGCCGCTTCCCAGGCCGCGTAATCCGTCAGATCGACAAAGGTGGTCTCGAGTCCGAACTTCGGCAGGATATTGTGAAACAGGCCGACCGTCGTTCCGAATATACTGCGCGAGGACACGATATGGTTCCCGCCCTTCAGCAGGGCCATGCAGGTGGTCAGGATGGCGCTCATCCCCGAAGAGGTTGCGATACACCGTTCGCCACCCTCCATCGCCGCCAGTCGTTCCTCGAAGGTGCGCACGGTAGGATTGGTAAAACGGGAATAGATATTGCCGGGGATGTCTCCAGCAAACCGTGCCTGGGCCTCGGCGGCACTCTTGAAAATGAAACTGGAGCTGGCATATAACAGCTCGCTGTGTTCCTGCTCAGCACTGCGTACCTGGCCGGCGCGCACCGCGCGGGTATTGGGTCCGTAACGCTCCGGATCGATCTTGGACATGATGGCCTCCCGTTCAGTGAATCAAACAGCTTACAACAGAGAGTCAGCCACGTTACCGGTACGAAAACTGAAAGGAGTCAATGACTTGTCTGCGGTACAACACATCCAGACAGGCATAAAAAAACCCGCATTCAGCTTACGCTAAAGCAGGTTGGCTCTCTTTAGCAGTATTTTTTGAGCGCCCGCAAGCTGATTATCAAATCGGCGCAATAGTTAAACCATAATGAATAACCGTATATGTGTCAATAGCCTACGGTCACTGTAAAGCGAATGACAGAATCCCGTGATTATGAAAAACTGTAACGATCTGGTGCATTTAAGTTATCCAGAGGGAATCTGAATGTCAGTAAAAATCACACCACCCAAAAACGGCAAAAAAATTACGCTCCGGAAAAAAGGCGATCTGAACGTGCCGGACAACCCGGTCATCCCTTTCATCGAGGGGGACGGTATCGGTCCCGACGTCTGGAACGCCACCAAACAGGTGCTGGATGCGGCCGTCGAGAAGGCTTACGGGAAACGGCGCAAGATCCATTGGATGGAAATCTATGCCGGAGAAAAGGCCAACCAGATGACCGGGCAATGGCTGCCGGACGAATCCCTGGACGCCTGCCGGGAATACCTCGTAGCCATCAAAGGTCCGCTGACGACTCCCATAGGAGGCGGCATCCGTTCGCTCAACGTCGCCCTGCGGCAGATACTGGATCTGTATGTCTGCCTGCGACCGGTCCGCTGGTACAAGGGCGTGCCGTCACCGGTGAAGCACCCGGAAAAGGTCGACATGGTTATCTTTCGTGAAAACACCGAGGACAGCTACGCCGTCATCGAGTTCGAAAACAATACCAGGGAAAACGAGCGCTTTCTCGAACTCTTCAAGGAACACTTCCCCCACCACTACCAGAAGATCCGTTTTCCGAAAACGTCCGGTATCGGTATCAAGCCGATCTCAAGAGAGGGAACCGAGCGTCTCGTTCGCGCCGCGATTCAATACGCCATCGACAACGAACGCAAGAGCGTGACGTTCGTGCACAAGGGCAATATCATGAAGTTCACCGAGGGTTCGTTCCGTAACTGGGGCTATCGCCTGGCCGAATCCGAATTCGAGAAAGAGACCTATACCTGGGATCAATATGAAAAGGCGGTAGCGGAAAAAGGTGCTAAAGAAGCCGCCGGGGAAAGAAAGGAGGCCCTGGATTCAGGCAGGATACTCATCAAGGACGCCATCGCAGATATCACCTTGCAACAGGTACTCACCCGGCCGGACGACTTTGAGGTGATTGCGACCATGAACCTGAACGGCGATTACCTCTCGGATGCGCTCGCCGCACAGGTCGGGGGTATCGGCATCGCACCCGGCGGCAATATCAACTACGAAACGGGACACGCAATCTTCGAGGCCACGCATGGGACGGCGCCGCGTTATGCAAACCTGGACAAGGTTAATCCCGGCTCACTGATCCTCTCGGGCGAGATGATGTTACGTTATCTCGGCTGGACGGAAGCGGCGGACAAGATCATCGAGGCCATGGACAGGACCATCGGCAGCAAGACCGTGACCTACGATTTTGCCCGGCTCATGGAAGGCGCAAAGGAAGTCAAATGCAGCGAATTTGCCCAGGCGCTCATCAGCAATTTCTAGCATAAACCCGGTTCCATTATGGCAGACAAGCGACACAAAGAGCTGATTGCCGAAAGTTCGCAAATCATCTATGACGGCTTTGTTCGTTACAACAATGCCTTTCACAAGATGACCCGCCGCGCCCGCACGCGTTTCGAGCAGCGTGACTGGAAGGGGCACCAGGAAGACATCGTCGAGCGTGTGGAGCTGTATGAAAAATCGGTACGCCGCGTGGTCTCATTATTACGTAAAACGCTTGGTCCGCTGGTCACGGACCACCGGCTCTGGAACGA
>DATIPP010000135.1:0-7332 GCA_035471825.1 Gammaproteobacteria bacterium | reverse complement strand
TTCTCAACTATGAGTAACTTTTCAGTTCTCCTGCGATCACTGATATCGCGCACAATGGCACAATTGAATTCCTCATCTTCAAATTCAACCCGGTTGGCGGTTATTTCAACCGGAATAATCTGCCCGTCCTTTCTCTTGTGACGTGTTTCAATAAACAAAGGCTTTTCTAACTTATTTTTTTCCCATCTGTCCCTCCAGATTTCTTTCGTCATGTCCGGATTAAAATCATAAACTTTCATTGACAAAAGCTCGTCCCGACTGTATCCAAGCTCCTTGCATGCAGCATCATTAACATACAACACGCTCGCGTCTTTTTTCAGCCAGTAAATACTGTCAGCTGCATGATCAACGGCAAATTGTGTAAATAACAGTTTTTGTTCTATTTGCTTTCTCTCTGTTATATCCTCTCCCATTGTTACAACACAGTCCTCGCCATTCAGTGTAATAATCTCGGCAGATAAACTGTGTATTCGTATTTTGCCATCTTTTCTGCGAATTCTTGTCTCGAAGTTTCTAATATGTCCATCTCTTTTGAGAATTTGGACATAGCGATCACGTTCTGCCGGCTGTATCCATATGGAGAGTTCCAGGGGTGTTTTGCCGATAGCTTCATCACGGGAATAACCAACTATCCTTGTAAAGGAGATATTGATATCAATCAGCCGCCCGTCGCTGAGCCGATTTATAATCATTGAAAGGGGATTGGAATGAAATGCCTTGGAGAATTTTTCCTCGCTTTCTCTTAGTGCCCTGTCGATTCCCTTGTGTTCTGTGATGTCAAAAACAACACCTTCGAGGGCTTCAAAATTTCCATCCTGATCAAATATTCCCAGCCCCTGTTCCCATATCCATTTAATCGAGCCATCTGCATGAATAATACGGTATTCGATTTCATAGGTACTACGTCGGGAAACAGCTTCCTGCACCTGGTCCCAAACTGCCTGCGTATCATCGGGATGTATGATACGACCGCAATGGTTACGGCCCGAATAGAAATCCTCCAGAGAATAACCGGATAGTTCCTCTATATTTTTACTGGCGAATTCCAGTGTCCAGTCAGGGTCGTTCTTGCAACGATAGACCATACCCGGCATATTGCTGATAAGTGTTGACAGTTTCCGCTGTTCTTCCCGCAACTTGTTTTCTGCATGTTTTCGTTCTGTAATCTCCCTGACTACTCCATACATTCTTATCGGATGATCAGTTTTGTCGAATACAAATCTGCCTGTACCCTCCATCCAGTGTATGGAATTGTCCGGCCAGACTACACGAAATTCATGGTGATAATCAGATTTGTTATCTATTGAATGTTTAAATGCTTCATCAATTCCGGCCTTGTCATCGGGATGAATCCTTTGTTTAAACTGTTCATAATTACCGTCAAATGTTCCCGCTCCAAAACCAAACAGTTTTTCATGCTCCTTGTTCCAGACAATTTCATTATTAATCATATCCCAGTCCCAGATGCCTGCCCCGGCGCACTCAAGTGCCAGGGCAAGTCTTAAACGACTTTTTTCAAGAGCCACCTCAATCTGTTTTCTTGTATCGATTTCTGCTTTCAGTTCCCTGTTGATTTTCTTTACCGCATCCGCTTCCTTGCGTTTCGACAGGTTCTCCTGCAACTCAATGGTTTTTCTGCGTAATTCCATTTGTGCCATGACCTGGCGTGCCAGTGTCTTCAGTGCTTTTTTCTGATCAGAATTGAGTCTTCTGGGTACATGGTCGATGACGCACAGTGTGCCCAGCGCATAACCGTCTTGTGTAATGAGGGGAACAGCGGCGTAAAAGCGTAAGGGTGGATCGTCAGTCACAAAAGGGTTACTGGAGAAGCGATTATCCTTGAACGTATCAGGGATTATTAATAGATCCTTGCCGAGAATGGTGTGTGCACAAAATGAAATATCCCTTGGTGCTTCTTTGTCAGTAATTCCAACGCGGGATTTGTACCATTGCCGGTTCTTGTCAACCAGTGTGATTGTGGCAACTGGCACCTTGCAGATAATAGCGGCGAGTTCGGTCAGATCATCGAAACACGATTCCGGTGGTGTATCAAGGATACAATAACGGTTGAGAACCGAGAGTCTTTCTGATTCGTTGTCCGGGACCGGTTCCGCCCTGCTTGCCGGTTTTTTCCGGGCTGATGTTTTCATGACATTTATTTTAAATACTTGTTCTGGCTATGGTTTTCAGTATACTCCAGTTCCCGGACAGGAACAGGACCGGTTTACGGGAGAGTTACCGGATGGCATCCTGGCTGCACCCCGGGTGTTGTATACAAGATCAACAAGTTAACCTGCAACGCATTTCCCGGACCCGGACGGGGCAACTGTATCAGCAGGATATTCCCGCGATAATTTTTGTGAACTACATCACACTTTTCCGGTTATTGTGGTTGTTTCCGGTTAGAATTACTCAAGGCATGGATTTTTATTACCTGGTCCCGATTACCTGCGATTGATACAGGGAGATGTTATCGGCAGAATAGTTGATTCGATTCGATTGCGCATTCTTCCTACCTGCCTGTTATTTGCACAGCTACCCGACCCTCCGATGCCGTCAGCGCAAGGTAACGGTATTCAATATTGAATTCCTGTACGAATTCCTGCCATGCCCGGTATTCATGCTGTTGCCAGTTGGGGTAATTGAAGTATTCATCGAATTCGATTACCGTCCCCGGTACAAGCCTGTCGGCGAGCTGCCATAAAACATCCCGCGTGGATTGATACAGATCGCAATCAATATGCAGGAAAGCGACGGCTTCCGGATGCTGGCCCAGGAAAGCCGGTATCGAGTCGGTAAACCAGCCTTTATGTAATTCTACATTGGGGGAAACATCCGGTAACTCGCCCAGTCGAGAGAAAGATCCCTTCTTTTCAACATGCCCGGACCAGTTTTCCGGCAGGCCTTCGAAGGAATCGAAACCGTGTACCTTACGGTCATTTGCTGCAGCGGCAATAGTATTGATGGTTTTCCCGCCTGCCACACCGAATTCCAGCATCAATCCTGCTTTTGGTGCCTTCACAACACAGTATTCCAGTATTTCCCTTAATGTCCAGAAAATTACCGCGTCCTGCATGTGTGCCTCGACATAATCCGCCGAGGACTTGCGGGCCCGCAATTGTAATTCGTACAGCAGGTTGCGTGCGTAGTATTTATAAAAGAAACGCCTGAACAGGCGTTCAAGAATCCCGCGGCGTACCTTGTTTTTTTTCACGGTTATGCCCTGAAGTGATCCTTGAGTTGCCTTGTTTTTGTGAATACTTCAAGGTCCGTCGCATCTTCCATGTGAATCGTTTTACGCAGATTATCACTCATTGGACGCAGGAACGGGTTGGTTTTCTTTTCCAGTCCTACCGTCGTCGGGATAGTCGGTTTGTTTTGTGCCCGTAACTCGTCAACTTCTTTCACCCGTTTAACAAGATCCCGATTACCCGGCTCAACGCTTAATGCAAAGCGGGCATTGGCCTGCGTATATTCGTGGGCACAGTAGAGCCGGGTATCGTCCGGCCATGCCATGATTTTCTGCAGGGAGTTCCACATTTGTTTCGCTGTCCCCTCGAACAGGCGTCCGCAACCCATGGCGAACAGGGTGTCGCCGACAAAAGCAATGTGCTCGTCAGGAAAGTGATAGACAATATGGCCGGCGGTGTGACCAGAAGTATCAAAAACGGCAGCCTTGTAATTCCCGAATTCATAGATATCGCCATCGCCGAGTTCGACATCGATGCCGGGGATACGGCCCGACTCGGCACGTGGTCCAACGATGGTACAACCGGTTTTCTCTTTCAGTTCGAGATTACCGCCGGCATGGTCCCAGTGGTGGTGGGTATTGAAAATATGTGTCAGGGTCCAGCCTTTTTCGGCCAGTGCCTTTTCAATCGGACCAACTTCCGGTGTATCGACCACGGCTGTCAGATCATTATCCGGTTCATGCAGGAAGAAGGCGTAGTTGTCAGACAGGCAGGGAGTCAGGTGTATTTCGAGTTGTGTTTGTCGGCTCATGATAGTGACTCTCTTTCCTTAATTATGTAATGCTTCATGCTAACAATTTAGCGCGGGGAACAACAGAATTGTACCGGTATATCTGCTAGAATTTTCCGGCATGCCTGCAAGCAGAAAAAAAACCAACTGGGAAAAACTGGGTGATGAGGAACTGCTGGACTGGCGGTTCTGTGACTTCAAACTGACAATAAGCGGCACACACCTAGAGGGTCGGATAAACCAGCTGTACCGGGAAATAGCCCGTCGCGATATACGTTTTCGGCCGCATTGCTGGTTGGCGGAAGAATGGTTTTCCCCGGACGGTGTGCCGGGAATCGGGATACCTTTTTACATGGCGCATCCGAGGCTCGCCAAGCTGGAATTTCACCAGATGTTCGAGGTCGAGGGAGGTTCTGCCCGCTATTGCATGCAATTGCTGCGGCATGAGGCGGGTCACGCCATCTGCACGGCCTTTCGGCTGCATCGCCGTAAACGCTGGCGCCTTCTCTTCGGGCGATTCAGCAAGCCCTACCCGGATTACTATATTCCCAATACCAAAAGCCGAAACCATGTTTTGCACCTGGACTGGTGGTATGCACAGAGTCACCCGGCCGAGGATTTCGCCGAGACCTTCGCCGTCTGGCTCCGGCCGAAATCGGATTGGCGGCGCCAATATCGTGATTGGCCGGCAATCAGGAAACTGGAATATGTCAATGAACTCATGCAGGAGATCGCGGGAAAGACGGCCCCCGTGCGTTCCCGCCGTAAAGTCGAACCCCTGTCATCTGTCAGGAAAACACTCCGCGAACATTACCGTGCAAAACGAGAGCATTATGGAATCGAAATACCGGAGATCTATGATGGCGAGTTGAGACGTCTTTTCCCCGATTACACGGAACTGAACGGCACAAGGAAACGCCGCTCAGCTGCTGCCTTCCTGCGCCAGATCCGGCCGGAGATTTCCCAGCTCTGTGCACACGGTATTGGTGAATCACCCTATGTGATTGCTCAACTTTTACAGGATATGATCGTGCGTTGCCGTGAAATGAAACTGTATGTGACCAGGCCGGAGGAGGAGATGAAAATTGAAGTCGCGGTATTTGTCAGTCTGCAAACACTGAATTTCCTTCATAATATACGCCACAGGATCGCTGTATGAAAAAGCTCCGTGCACTTGTCCTGGTTCATGAAGATCTTGTCCCTCCCGACTCGATGGAAGGTTATACGGACAAGGAAATTATTGAATGGAAAACGGAATATGATGTTATTACGACTCTCAGGGAAATGGGGCACGAAGTACACCCTCTCGGCGTGCATGATGACCTCGGCGTTATTCGCAAGGCGATCCTGGAGTGGAAACCACATATCGCCTTTAACCTGCTTGAAGAATTTCACGGCCATTCCCTGTTCGATTATCATGTTGCAAGTTACCTGGAGTTGATGCAGCAGCATTACACAGGCTGTAATCCCCGCGGGTTGATGCTGGCACATGACAAGGCTCTCAGTAAAAAGCTGTTAAGTTTTCACCGCATCAACATTCCCCGTTTTGCCGTTATCCCTATCGGTAAAAGACCAAAGAAACCATCCCGCCTGAAATTCCCCCTGTTCGTGAAGTCCCTGTGTGAAGAAGGGTCCTACGGTATCGCACAGGCTTCCGTGGTCCAGAACGAGGACAAGCTGGGAGAACGCGTCACCTACCTGCACGAACAGCTGGGAACACCGGTCCTGGTCGAGGAATATATCGAGGGCCGTGAACTCTACCTGTCGATTATCGGCAACAATCGCCTGCAGACTTTTCCCCTGATCGAATTGCAGTTCGGCAAGGCTCCGGATGATATGCAGAAGATTGCCACTTCCAGGGTCAAATGGGACTGGGAATACCAGAAGAAATACGGCATTGATACGGTGCTCGCCAGGGGCATCCCGGAAACGACCCGGTCAAGGATAGCGCGCCTCGGAAAACGCATCTTCAGGATACTGTCTCTGACGGGTTATGCGCGCCTTGACCTGAGGATGACGGATGAAGGGAGGTTGTTCGTCCTGGAAGCAAATGCCAATCCCGATATCGGTTACGGCGAGGAGTTGTCGTGTGCAACGGAGGCCACCGGAATGAGCTATGAGGCGCTATTACAACGAGTCATGAATCTCGGCATGCGTTACGACCCGCGCACAAGGGTCTCATGACAGTTGATTCAGCTGTAATCATGATTATACTTTGTCTGCCCCGGAAACAATTTTCTTTCCGAAGGTGATTATATTGCCGACCTACGATTATTATTGTAAAGCCAACAACCGCACGGTGGAAGTCACGCATACCATGAACGCGACGTTGAAGACCTGGGGCGAGATTTGTTACGTGGCGCAGATACCGCTGGGCGATACGGATCCCCTGGCCCCGGTCAGGAAACTTGTCTCTGCACCGGCGATCTCAATCCCAACCTCCGATTCCACCCTGAAAGAAAAGGGGTTTACCAAGCTTGTAAAACGTGACAAGGGTGTATATGAAAATGTAACGGCGCTGGATCACGAAAAGCGCTACATGCGTTCGGATGATCCTTCTTCAGTACCTGACTTCAAGAAGAAAGTCGACGACTGAATAAAAAGTTTGTGGTTTTACGTTTTATGTTCCAAGTTATGTATAACGTTAAACATGAAACTATAAACGTTGAACATTTTACTCCCATTCCAGTTGCGTAAAGGCTTTTGAGACGTTGCTTTTGTGATGTTGTTCGTAGAGTAACCATTTCTTTTTT
Source organism: Gammaproteobacteria bacterium (assembly GCA_035471825.1). Lineage (GTDB taxonomy): Bacteria > Pseudomonadota > Gammaproteobacteria > Eutrophobiales > Eutrophobiaceae > DATIPP01. The sequence continues at coordinate 598 of DATIPP010000135.1, read as the reverse complement.
TCCTTTTCCCCGATGGTTTCGATGGCTTTTTCCATGAACAGGCCTTCGGCAATACCTTCCCGTGTTTGTGTCAGCAGTGTAGTCAGGTAATTTTCCTGCGCCGTCATGGTCTCACTCCAGGTTTCGCCCGGACTGCCATGACCGGGCACAATCCGGTTGACCTCTATCTTTTTCAGTTCCTCCATGACTGCCAGCCAGCCTTTGAGATCACCGTCCAGTGCAGGGATACGTTCACGAAACAGCAGGTCACCGGTCCAGAGAGTACCGGTTTTTTTATCCAGCACAGTCAGGTCGGCATGGGTATGTGCAGGGGGATAGCCGGTCAACAGGAGTTGTCTGTCGCCAAGGTCCAGTTCCAGCATGTCCGCTACCGTCCGGTCGGGCCCGATAATGGAATTTTCATCCGGATCCGGTCCGAGATCATCGGAGAATTCCTGCAGGAAAAACTCCCGGTTATTTTCAATGGCATCTGCCAGGCTCGCATGTCCGATATATTCCGGGTTGTCCTGTTTAAATGCCAGGTTTCCCAGTACATGATCAAAATGCACGTGGGTATTGATGACGTAACAAACCGGCTTGTCAGTGACTGTACGGATTG
>DATIPP010000134.1:0-5740 GCA_035471825.1 Gammaproteobacteria bacterium | reverse complement strand
TCTTCGGGAACAATTTTGATCTTGATCCTTGCCTCGATATCGGCAGCCAGCTGTATGTCCACGTCGAAATCACCGGTGGTGCGGAACGGCCCTTCCGGAAGGATGATCTCGTGTTTTTCCAGTTCGACACCGGTCGCAGTTACGGCCTCGGAGATATCAATGGTACCCACGGAACCGAACAGTTTGCCCTCGCCGCCAGCCTTGCGGGCGATAGTGACTTCCACCTTGTTCAGCTCTTCAGCCCGTGTCCTGGCCTTTTCCGAGGCTTCCGCCTGGGCCTTTTCCAGTTCGGCGCGCTGTGCCTCGAACTTCTTCACGTTTTCCGGGGTAGCGGGCACGGCCTTGCCGCCCGGGATCAGGTAATTGCGCCCGTAACCGGCCTTGACCCTGACCTGGTCGCCCAGGCCGCCGAGATTATGAATTTTTTCAAGCAGGATAACTTCCATTTCCAGGACCTCTCTGAATGTGCGTCTATGATAATAAGTCTGTCATTGATTGTCATTCGGTGCCGCGGGACCGGCCTTCATCAGCCATGAGTCGACCATGCCCAGGCAGGCGATGAACAATGCAACTTGTGGTATCACGAATAAAAGTACATACATTCCCGCCAGCCAGCCGGGTGATAGTTTTTTCACCGCTACGATCCGGTGCAACATGGCCAGTCCCTGAAACAGGAACAGGAACACGGCCAGTACCAGTACATCGATAACCCACGAACCCGGTTTTGCCTGGTCCAGCAAGAGCATCACCACACCGGCGATCACCGGGATAAACAACCACCGGGGCAAGTGCAGGGCATGGAATTCCTGCCTGAACCCGCCCGGGTTAAATAACAGCGATTGCCACCAGCGTGCCACCAGGACAGTGATTGCCAGGCTCGTTACCAGTCCGATCGCCATGACCGCGTTGACGTAGGGTGCCGCGCTCATCAGCACTTCACGGAACTGTTCGCCCTGTTGTGCCGTTACCGTCTGTTCCAGCCAGACTTCCAGCCAGTCCTGCCACCAGGCCGTCACATCATCCAGCATGCCGTGCATCAGCAGGATATAGACCAGGCCACAGGCCCCGGCCGCGACAATCGCCATGCCCTGGGACTTGGTGCATCGCAACACACTGCAACCGCACCAGACGGGCAACCAGATCCCGATTGCAACCGCCACGGCAATCTGCGGTTTCATGCCGGCAATCAGGGCAAAAACCGCGATTAACAGCGTACTTCCGATGATTACCTGCAAGCCTGTGACCGGCCCCTTGCGTAAAGTCACCAGGCCGGGCGGCAGGCCGCTCAATAACCAGGAAAAAACCGGCACCAGGAATGACACCAGGGTCAGAAAACCGGTGACGGTAATGGCCTGGATACGGCCACGTAACAGGTATTCGCCGAGTTTACGCATGGCAGTCAGTTATTCACGCGGCGGGAACGGGAAATTCCAGCCGGCCTGAATCCGTTCCTGTGTTCCGCGGACCGGAGAGATCCGGTCAAACGGCGGCAAGCCGCCAATTAATCAGAAGTGTGAATCGGAATACGGCAGTAACGCCAGGTACCGCGCCCGCTTGATGGCAGTCGACAGTTGCCGTTGATATCTCGCGTTGGTGCCGGAAATACGGCTGGGTACGATCTTTCCGGTTTCAGTAATATAGTTTTTCAGCATGTTGAGATCCTTGTAATCGATCTCCTTGATGCCTTCCGCAGTAAATCTGCAATAACGTTTGCGACGAAAAAAACGTGACATGATATTTATCCTCGGTTTGTCCGGAGTGGTTGATTAATCATTTTCAGACTCATCATCCGTGTCATCTTCATCCCTGCCCGGATTATCACTGCCGTATTGATTGTCATCCTGCCTGCCGGAACGGCTGTCATCCTCTTCCTGCTCCTGGGTTTTTGCCAGCGGGGACGGTTCGGTAAATGCCTCATCACACTTGATGACCAGGTTACGTATAACCGCGTCGTTGAACCGGAAAGCGCTGGTGAGTTCCTCCAGGGCCCCGGCATTACATTCAATATTCATCAACACGTAATGGGCCTTGTGGATCTTGTTGATGGGATAGGCCAGGACGCGGCGACCCCAGTCTTCCAGGCGGTGTATGTTGCCGCCACTGCCGTCGATCATGGAACGATAACGATCCAGCATGGCGGGAACCTGGTCACTCTGGTCCGGATGGACCATAAAGACGATTTCATAATGTCGCATTGTTTATCCTCACGGTTTAAAGCCCCCCGCCGGTATTGTCGTGATAATCGCGGTGGAGCAAGGATTTGGAGGCGGCGATAGTACTGCAAGCGGGGCGGTCATGCAAACTCAGGATTGCGCCTGTCGCTGTCGCAAGGCTTCGTACAGGACCACGCCTGCGGCAACGGAGACGTTCAGGCTTTCGACTTCACCGGCCATGGGTATCCGTACCAGCATGTCGCATTGTTCGCGGGTATTGTGCCTGAGTCCGGTACCCTCTGCTCCTATAACGACGGCCAGCGGCCGATCGAGATCGATATCATAAAGACTGTCGCCGGCCGTATCGGCCGTACCCAGTACCCAGATACCCGCGTCCTGTAATTGCCGCAGGGTGCGGGCCAGGTTGGTGACCCGGATGACCGCCACGTGTTCGGCGGCACCGCTGGCCACTTTCCGGACAGCCGGTGTAATCGATACCGCACGGTCGCGTGGAATAATGACAGCGTCGACGCCAACAGCTTCTGCCGTACGCAGGCAAGCGCCTAGATTGTGCGGGTCCTGGACGTTGTCGAGTACCAGTAACAGGAATTTCCCGGAATCCGCCACGGCCAGCAGTGTTTCCAGATCAGACGTGGCCGTTTCCAAATTCCGGCACTTCACTGCAATGCCCTGGTGGCGGGCGTACTGCGTCAGCTTGTCCAGCGCCTCACGCGAGACGGTTTGCACATTTACAGCCTCGGCGTGTTGCAGAATTTCCCGGATTGACTTGTTGTCCCGCTTGCCTTCCTGGACCCATATCTCGATCACCGATTCCGGCGTGGACTGGAGACAATGACGAACGGCATGTTTGCCGCAAATAATTTTTGTTTTGTCATTGGTCATTTGTCAGTTGTTCGTTGCCAGTGGTTAGTAGTTGCTTGTAATTATCAAATTCAACGGACAACCCACAACAGACAACGGACCATTGACCACTGTCTAATCTTCAACCAATTCAAAATCAATTTTTTTGTCATCAACATCGACCCGGGTTACTTTCACCCTTACCCGGTTGGCAAGCCGGAATGTCCTGCCGGTACGTTCACCGCGCAGGCGGTGACCGACCGGATCAAAATGATAATAATCGATGGGCAAGGCGGTTACATGGATCAGTCCCTCGACATAAATATCGTCCAGTTCCACAAACAATCCGAATGATGTCACGCTACTGATCGTTCCGTTGAATTCCTCTCCCACTTTTTCCTGCATGAAATCACACTTGTACCATTGAACGATCTCCCGGGTTGCCTCTTCGGCCCGCCGTTCCGTCATGGAACATTGATCACCGAGTTCCGACATATCCTCATGTTCGTAATTGAAATCGTCGACCGATCCGCGGCGAAGCAAATGCCGTATCGCACGATGCACGATCAGATCGGGATAGCGCCGGATGGGGGAAGTAAAATGGGTGTAGGCCGGAAACGCCAGGCCGAAATGGCCCTTGTTATCGGCACTGTAAACAGCAAGTGGCAGACTGCGCAGGAGCACGGTTTCAATCAGGTGCCGGTCTTCACGATCGCGGATCCGGTCGATAAGATCAGCATAGTCCCTGGCCGTCGGTTCCTCGCCGCATTGCAGTGACAGGCCGAGTTCGCCGAGAAAGGCATGCAGATCCGCAAGCTTTTCCTCGCTCGGTACCTCGTGCACGCGATAAAGTGCAGGGATCTTTTTCTCTTCCAGGAACCCGGCCGCGGCAACATTGGCCGCGAGCATAAATTCCTCGATCAGGCGATGGGCATCATTGCGCTCAATGGTTTTAATATCCCTGACATGCCCCTTCTTGTCGAACACGAACTTTTCTTCGGTGGAACCGAAATCAATGATGGCATTCGAGGCACGATGTCGATGCATCACCTTGTATAGTGCATGCAAGTCTTCGAGTTTCGGGACGAGGTCGGCGTACTCCTTGCGCAATCGTTTGTCCTTATCCAGCAGAATGGCGGCGACCTTGTTGTAGGTCAGTCGGGCGGAGGAACGGATCGCGGCTTCCCGGAAATGGTAGCCCGTTACCTCACCTTCGCTGTTGACCTGCATATCGCAGGCAAGACACAGGCGATCGACTTTCGGATTCAGGGAACAAAGTCCATTGGACAACACTTCCGGCAACATGGGAATGACCCGGCGCGGGAAATACACCGAGTTGCCCCTGACCCGGGCTTCCTTGTCGAGCGCCTTGCCGGGTTTTACGTAATGGGAAACATCGGCAATAGCCACGATGAGTTTCCATCCGTTTCCCTGTTTTTCACAATAGACTGCATCATCGAAATCACGCGCATCTTCCCCGTCGATCGTGACGAACTGCAATTCACGCAGATCCTGCCGGTCCTCGATATCTTGTGGATCGATTTCCACACTGAAATGTTCCGCCGCCCGGGTGACACTGGCCGGCCATTCGCAGGGGATCTCGTAAGTGAGTATGGCCATGTCGACGGCAAGGTCGGGGTTCATTTCATCGCCAAGGATCGCCTCGATCCTGCCGACCGGCTGGGTATGCCGGTCCGGCTGTTCGATGATTTCGACTACCACGTAATCACCCGATTTGGCCTTGCTCCGGGTCGAGGGTATGAAGACGTCCTGGTGCAACTTGTTGTTGTCAGGCACCACGAATCCAACCTTGCCCTTTTTGAAATAACGCCCGACGATTTGCTTGTTGGCACGTTCCAGTATTTCAACAACCGTGGCTTCACCCCGGCCCCGTTTATCCACGCCGATAACCCGTGCCAGTATCCGATCGTTGTGCAACAGGCTGCGCATTTCCCGTGGCGACAAAAACAGGTCATCGCCACCCTCGTCCAGTTTCAAAAATCCGTAACCGTCAGGATGCCCGATGACACGTCCCTTGAGCAGGTCCATCTTTTCAGCCAGGCCGTAACCACCCCGGCGGTTCTTGATGATCTGTCCGTCGCGCTGCATTGCGCGCAGGCGTTTTTCCAGTGCACGGCGTGCCTGCTTGCCATTGACTTGCATTGCCTCGGCAATACGATCCAGCGTCCGCGGTTTGTTGCATTCACCGAGGAAATTCATGATGTCCTGCCGTTCCGGCAATTCGATGGTGTATTTAGTCATTTAGCGGTATAGTTTTCAGGATTATAATGATTCGTGGTCTCTTGACTGGCCAGCAGTTGCTAGGTAAAGTCCGCCGTTTCATCTCATCTGCACCTGCTCCCTGCCGAGGTGGCGGAATTGGTAGACGCGCTAGCTTCAGGTGCTAGTGGGGGCAACCCCGTGGAGGTTCAAGTCCTCTCCTCGGCACCAGTTCACAGTTCCCGGCATCTTTTTACATCAACACTTACGGCCAGGCAATCAGCGTGAGGGAAATGCTGCAAGGCGCCTGCTGTGGATGAAGGGCAGGTATCCCTGCACTATCATACTGTTCTATATTGTGGTCCTCGAACAGCATTAAAACCTTGCGCTTGTCTGCATAATACTCATAGTTACGTTCAACAAAGTGGATTGTGTGATTATTAGTGAAATCGAAAATGATCAAAAAACCCGCCAAATGGCGGGTTTTTTGATACTTAAAACAGTGA
>DATIPP010000133.1:0-4664 GCA_035471825.1 Gammaproteobacteria bacterium | reverse complement strand
AATTGCTGAAAACGACAGTAGAAAGTGAAAAGTGAAAAGTAAAAAGTAAAAAGAAGAATATTTAAATAGGGTTTTCATGCTTTATTTGACCTGAACACATTCGGAACGTTTGATAATCAAATATTTTACTTTTAACTCGTGACTTGTAACTTGATTACTCTGGTGGCGGCGGTGCCAGGACTTCCCTGCTGCCGTTGGATTCAAGCGGACTGACAACACCGCTTTGCTCCATTTCCTCGACCATCCGGGCTGCGCGATTGTAGCCTATCTTCAGTCGCCGCTGGATATAGGAGATCGAGGCCTTGCGGGTCTCGGTAACAATACGCACTGCTTCATCATAAAGGGGGTCCATGTCATCACTGGCCGTTTCCAGTCCCGGGATGGATTCTGCGCCTCCATCCGCGGGTCCACGGACGATTTCTTCGTGATAATCAGGCTCCGCGCCCTTTTTCAATTCATCCACCACCTTGTGGACCTCGTGGTCGGCCACGAACGCACCGTGTACGCGCATCGGCACGGCGGTACCTGGTGGGAGATACAACATGTCACCGTGGCCCAGCAATGTCTCGGCACCCATCTGGTCCAGGATGGTACGCGAATCCACCCTGGAGGAGACCTGAAAAGCGATACGGCTCGGGATATTGGCCTTGATCAGACCGGTGATCACGTCAACCGACGGACGCTGGGTGGCGAGGATCAGGTGAATACCCGACGCCCGCGCCTTTTGCGCCAGTCTCGCGATCAATTCCTCTACTTTCTTGCGGGTGGTCATCATCATGTCAGCCAGTTCGTCGACAATCACGACGATAAACGGCAGTGTCTCCAGTGAGGGCACTTCGTCATCCACGCTGACCGGTGTGTAGAGCGGGTCCGGGATCGGACGGCCGGTTTTTTCCGCTTCCTGGATCTTGCGGTTGAAACCGCTGATATTTCGTACACCAAGTGATGCCATGAGCTTGTAACGCCGTTCCATTTCCGCCACGCACCAGCGCAAGGCGTTGGCGGCCTCTTTCACGTCTGTGACCACCGGCGCCAACAGGTGCGGGATACCTTCATAGACGGACAACTCGAGCATCTTCGGATCGATCATGATCAGGCGAATGTCGCGTGCAGTGGCCTTGTACAGCAGACTCAGGATCATAGCGTTTAGCGCCACGGACTTGCCCGAACCGGTCGTACCGGCAACCAGCAGGTGCGGCATCCTGCCGAGATCAGTCACGATCGGCTTGCCGCTGATGTCCTTGCCCAGCCCCAGCGTCATGTGGGACTTCATGTTTTCATATTCTTTCGAATTGAGTATCTCGCTGAGAGAGACGAGTTCCCGTGTTTCGTTTGGGATCTCGATACCGATGACGGACTTGCCCGGGATGACATCGACCACCCGCACGCTGGTGACGGAGAGCGACCGTGCCAGGTCCTTGGCGAGGTTGATGATCTGGCTGCCTTTTACGCCGGCGGCAGGCTCTACCTCGAACCGTGTAATGACCGGACCGGGAGCAACCTCGACGACCTGCACTTCGACACCGAAATCACGCAGTTTCAGTTCCAGCTGGCGAGACATGGCAGCCAGCGCCTCATGTGACATCTGGCCGCTATATGGCCTGGGTGCATCCAGCAGGTTTAACGAAGGCAGGGTTGCATTGGAAGGATAATCAAACAGGTTGACCTGTTTTTCACGTTCGGCCCGCTCCCCGGTCTCGAAATCGGAAATGGTCGGTTCGATCCGGACCGGCTCGCGTTGACTGACACGTTCTTTTTCGACCTTGATAATCGTTTCCCGTTCGCGCCGCGCTGAACGGCCTTCCACTTCGTCACTGATGCGTTTCCGCCAGTCGTTGACTTGGCCGGACAATTTCAGCGTCCAGCGTCCGATCGTGTCCATCACCCACAACCAGGACAAACTGGTAAACAGCGTCACGCCAATCAGGAACAGGGCCAGCATGATGAGCGTACTGCCGGTCATGCCCAGCACAGCATTCATACCGCTGCCGACGACATCACCCAGAATACCGCCGGCACCGCGAACTTCATAAGGCAATGCCGTTCCCGCGACAAAATGCAGCCGTGCCAATCCGCAGCCACCAATAAAGGTCAACAACAAACCGACGGAACGCAGGCTGTAACGTAAATAGTTCACCGGCTCACTGCCAGGTTTCAATTGGAACAAGCGCCAACCGCTGTAGGCCAGTACCAGGGGAAACAGGTAACCAAGATAACCGAAAAGGTATAGCAGGACATCGGCAATCCAGGCGCCTACAACACCGGCGTTGTTGTGAATCGAGTCAATGGATACGGCATGCGACCACCCGGGATCGTCCGGATGGTAACTGAACAGGGCAATGAAGAGGTAAATGGCGAGCGCCCCGAGCGCGATGACACTCACTTCCTTGATATTGCGGGAGAGTTGATTCGCGAGCGGCTCGGAAGGAGCGCGTTTACGGGATGCCTGCGCCATTGAAAGTTAAACTGTTTTAGTTAAATAGTAAGCTAGCAACATGTTTATAAAGGGTTAATAATAACACCAACTCACCCGGAATTCAGTCTGTTTCGGCCCCTCGTTTTTGCCTGCGGTCGGGCTTTAACGTAACATAGCGCACCTTTATCCGCCCTGATTTTTTCCCTTTTCGGAGTATGGAATGAGTGATACGCGACATTGCCGACTGCTGGTCCTGGGTTCGGGACCCGCCGGTTATACCGCTGCCCTGTATGCGGCACGCGCCAACCTGTCGCCGGTGGTGATCACCGGGATGGAACCCGGCGGCCAGCTGACGACCACTACCGACGTCGACAACTGGCCGGGAGACGTTGAAGGCCTGCAGGGACCGGACCTGATGGAGCGCATGCAGGAACATGTAAAACGGTTCGGTACCGAAGTCGTTAACGATCACATTCATACCGTGAAACTCGATCAGCGGCCGTTTTATCTCGAGGGCGATTCCGGAAAATACACCTGTGATGCGCTTATCATCGCCACGGGTGCATCGGCCAAGTACCTGGGCCTGCCTTCCGAGGAAGCCTACAAGGGACGCGGTGTATCCGCCTGCGCCACCTGTGACGGCTTTTTTTACCGCGGCGCCGATGTCGCAGTGATCGGTGGCGGCAACACGGCCGTGGAAGAAGCCCTGTATCTCTCCAATATTGCCGATCATGTCACCGTCGTTCATCGCCGAGACAAGTTCCGGGCCGAAAAGATTTTGGCGAACCGTTTAATCGAAAAAGAGAAAAACGGCAATGTCACTATCGAATGGGACCACGTTCTGGACGAGGTGCTGGGTGATGATTCCGGCGTCACCGGGATACGCATCAGGCATGTGAAAACCGGCGAGACCAGACAACTTGAGCTTAAAGGCGTTTTCATCGCCATCGGCCACCAGCCGAATACGCAGATGTTCGAGGGGCAACTGGAAATGAAAAACGGTTACATTATCGTCAAGAGCGGGTTACAGGGTGAAGCCACCGCCACCAGCGTACCCGGCGTGTTTGCCGCCGGAGACGTGGCCGACCATGTCTACCGCCAGGCCGTGACCTCTGCCGGAACGGGCTGCATGGCGGCACTGGATGCCGAGGCCTGGCTGGATGCACAGGAAAATACGGATATCGACAACAAATCGGCGGCATAACCATGAAAGCTATCCTGATGACGGACACCGGCGGTCCTGAAGTGCTGAAGTGGGGTGAAACAGAAACACCGTCTGTCACCCATCCGACCGACGTCCGTGTGCGCCTTAAGGCGGCCGGCGTCAATCCTGTCGATACCAAGTTTCGACGTGGCGCCTACCCAATTGAAAACAAACCCGTCATCCTGGGTTGTGACGGTGCCGGTGTTATTGATGAAACGGGTGACGAGGTGAGCCGCTTCTCTCCCGGCGACGAGGTCTGGTTTTTCCACGGCGGTACCGGCAATATACCCGGGAACTACGCGGAATACATTGTTCTCAATGAACGTTTTATTGCCCCAAAACCGTCCTCCATTGATTTTGTCCATGCCGCTGCCGCACCGCTGGTTCTGCTCACGGCATGGGAATCATTGTTTGATCGTGCAAATCTCACCCGTGGAAAAACCGTCCTGGTCCATGCCGGCGCCGGCGGTGTCGGTCATGTTGCCATCCAGTTAGCAAAGGTTACCGGGGCAAGAATTTGTACGACAATCAGCTCACCGGAAAAAGCGGAGTTCGTAAAACAGCTCGGCGCCGACCTCGCAATCAATTACCGCGAGAATGATTTCGTGGAGGCCGTCATGGACTGGACCGATCAACAGGGCGTGGATGTCGTTATGGACAATGTCGGCGGGGACATGATCCAGGCTTCCTTCCCCGCTGCCAGGATCTACGGCGATCTCGTGACACTTTTACAACCGGACAGTTCGACGGACTGGACCATGGCTCGGCAACGTAACCTCCGCATCAGCCTGGAAGTCATGTTAACGCCGTTGCTTTTCGATCTTGTCGAGGCACAGAAGCACCAGACCTGGATACTGGAACAGTGCGCCAGTCTGATAGATGCCGGCAAACTCAAAATCCACGTCAGTTACACACTACCGCTTGCAGAAGCTGTCGAGGCACACCACATGATCGAGTCCGGCGGCACGACCGGCAAGATGGTTTTGAAGATTGACTGACTAACCCGGGTTTTTTGTTCCTTTCACAGCATGTGGCTTTACCTTT
>DATIPP010000132.1:0-2269 GCA_035471825.1 Gammaproteobacteria bacterium | reverse complement strand
TGTGATGCACAAACACATCGGAGCTGCCATCAGCCGGCGTGATAAATCCAAAACCCTTGCTGTCGTTAAACCACTTTACTGTACCTGTAGCCATTTCGGTTACCTCATTAAATGTTAAAAGAACAATGTATTAGCATGCATCTTGTTGACGAAGAATCTCGGGAAGGTCTGCTGCTATACACTGCGAGGAGCTACCGGAAACCGCTACAAAAACTGCTAATGTTCACAACTTATACCATTATCCACCGAAAAGCTATCTTTATTATTCCTGTTCAGGCGCCTTTCCCACGGTATTCACTGCCCCGATACTGAACCTGAAATAGCCAGCAACTCGTTGCCATACCTTCTCAGGATCTTTTCATTGATCCCGTCCAGGCGGGAGAAAGACTCCCGGTCCGCCGGTAATTCACGGGCGATAGCCACCAGGGCATGGTCCTTTATGATCCACTTCCTCGGCCGGTTTTCCCTGCGTGCCGTTATCTCGCGCCAGGCCGCAAGCTGTTTGAATACGGCCAATGATTGACCCCTGAATTTCTGCGCTTCCCGGATCCTGATCTTCTTCCACATCGACTCCGGGTCCGGCTCATACAGTTCCGCCCGGTTCAGCAACCGGCATTGTTCCTCGAGCAGGGATAACTGATCGGATTCAACCAGTTTGGCCCGCAGCAATTCATACAGTTGACCGAGATAGATCACGTCATCCGCCGCATATTCCAGTTGCTTCCGGCTCAGGGGCCGGCGCTTCCAGTCCGTGCGTGTCTGGGTCTTGGGAAGATCAACATCCAGCACATCCCTGACCAGGCTGGCGTAACTGGTTTGCTGGTCATAGCCCCGCAACGAGGCGGCGACCTGGGTATCGAACAGCGGAGCCGGTAATTCGCCCTTGATATGAAAGAATAACTCGAAATCCTGCCGGGCGGCGTGAAATACCTTGGTAATCGATGTGTCGTAAAGCAGCGCATAAAATGGTTCAAGATCGGAAATGGCCAGTGGATCGATCACCGCGACGATCCCGTTGCCGGCAACCTGCACCAGGCACAGTTCCGGGTAATAGGTATTCACCCGCTCAAACTCGGTATCCACCGCCAGCCACGTGCAATCCTGCAATTGCCCGCAGAGCTCCAACAATGACGAAGTATCTTCAACCAAAACCAGCTTATCGTTCATAATCGTTAGTCAGTCCTCAGTCCCGGTCCTGTCACCAACAATGCTCCTTTCCGGAGGATGCTTTGCCAGCCATGCCAGTGCATCTTCGTATTCCGGGAAACGTGGTTGCATGACGGTTTCGTTAAAGGTTTCCGTGAAAACCGTGCTGTCTGAAATATAGTCGAAGATTTCGAGTATGCGTTTCACCGAGCTGCCGCGGCTACCGTGGTGGTGATGCATGTAGATCCGGATCACATCGTTCAGTCGCATGCCCTTTTCCTCGTACAGGCGCTTGTCCGCCTGCATGAAAAACGCGGCCCCGCCCCAGTACAACCGCACATAGGCACCGAGTTCACCGGCCACCATGCTGAGATCCACAATGGACATGTCTTTCGGTCCCTGTGCGACGGCGTGCTTGAAACGGTCCCGGTATTCCGCCATGCCTTCCGCCCAGGTAATGGTGTCGTTCGCATACATGACCTGGTATTGCAGGTAACTCGCGATGCCTTCCGCGAACCAGCGCCCCTCATCATGTATATAGGGAAAGACCAGGTGCGTGAGTTCATGCGGTGCGGTCCAGTCTTCCCGGAATGCATTCCAGGGAAAGGTCGTATCGACATGGAAATATACGTCGAGCGCACTGTGCTTGTCCGTCCGTGCCCAGGGTACGGGTTCGTCGCTGTTATGCCGGCGGTGGAAAAATACGCGGTATTCAAACGGTAGCGGGCCAAGGAGATTCACCATCCCCTGCTCGGCATGCATCACCCAGTCTTTCAGGGCTTCGCATTCCTCCCTGCTGAAATCATCCTCCCAGTGCCAGTCCGGCACGGCCTGCACCTGCACGCTGAAACACAATAGAAGGAAAAGAAAGACCCGGGACATGTAAAGTTTATTGTTCCTGGAAATCCTTTTTTGTTCTGAACAGGATAAATACTGAATTAAGTACCAGGTTCACTATCGCTATCCCGGCCACGATTGCCTGGGCCTTGCCCCATTCTCCAACAATCACGCTGATGAACATCAACAAAAACATCGAGTTCAATATCAAAATACCGATCTTCATTCATTTCTACCTCTATTTTAAAAAGCCTTATTCAGAATGTTAAAAACACGTCATCATGCT
>DATIPP010000131.1:0-1724 GCA_035471825.1 Gammaproteobacteria bacterium | reverse complement strand
TCCCCGGCGAGCGTTTCAATCTCGTGCGGCCTCGCTCCGCGATCCAGCGCGGCGGACTGTTGCAACCAGAAGCGAACCTGTGCCGGGACCAGCTTTTCCTGCCGGTAAGAAGCCAGGAAACGGTTCACGCGCAGGAAAGGATAACCGGGGATACGGGCCGCCTGGGTATCGGCCAGCTCACGCCGGTAAAGCACCTCGTCGAGACGCGTGTAAATTTCCAGGCAGGTTTCGCCGGCATCATTGGTGAGATATGCCTGCTCGGGAACCAGCAACGGCAGGCGGGCACAGGCAGTAAGCAACAGCCCGGCAAGCAGGCATGACAACAGCACGGGGCGGGATGACGGGGCTTGTTTCATCACGGATATATGGCAGTTGACCGCCGGCGGAGGCGCCGGTTCGATTCTTCAAATCGTCATAAAATTTGGTCAAAATAGACTGGCAATCTTGCCTGAGACAGTGTAATTTAGCCAACCCTTTGAAATCTTGAGAATTTATGCCGCGCAAGCTTTATATTAAAACACTTGGCTGTCAGATGAACGAATACGACTCCGCCAAGATGCGCGACGTCCTGGCCGAATCCCACGGCATGACCCCGGCAGAAACGCCCGATGAGGCCGATATCCTGCTCCTGAACACCTGCTCCATCCGGGAAAAGGCACAGGAAAAGGTCTTCTCGGAACTCGGTCGCTGGAAACAATACAAGCAAAACCGGCCCGGGCTTCTCATCGGTGTCGGCGGCTGCGTCGCCAGCCAGGAAGGACATGCCATCCGCGATCGCGCTGATGCAGTCGACATGGTCTTCGGGCCGCAAACGCTGCACCGCCTCCCGGCGATGATTGACGAGGTCACTCAAACAGGGAAGCCGGTCGTGGATATCTCCTTTCCCGAGATCGAAAAATTCGACTGCCTGCCCGTGGCCCGCGCAGAAGGTCCTACGGCCTTTGTCTCCATCATGGAAGGTTGCAGTAAATACTGCAGTTTTTGCGTTGTGCCCTACACTCGCGGTGAAGAAATCAGTCGCCCCTTCGACGATGTCATCACCGAAGTGGTTGAACTGGCGGAGCAGGGTGTGCGCGAAGTGACGCTCCTGGGCCAGAACGTGAATGCCTATCGAAGTACCCTGCACGATGGCACGCCGGCCGACCTGGCACTGTTGATCGAATACGTTGCTGCCGTGGACGGCATTGACCGCATTCGTTTTACCACCTCGCACCCGATGGAGTTTTCCGACAGTCTCATCGAGGTCTACGGCAGAGTGCCGGAACTTGTGAATCACCTGCACCTGCCGGTACAAAGCGGCTCGGACCGGATACTGGCCATGATGAAACGCAACCACACCATTCTCGAATTCAAGTCCAGGGTGCGTAAGCTGAGAAAGATCCGTCCGGACATCAGCCTGTCATCGGATTTCATTATCGGTTTTCCCGGTGAAACGGATGCAGACTTCGAGGCGACCATGAACCTGATTGCCGAGATCGGTTTCGACCAGTCGTTCAGTTTTATATACAGCAAGCGGCCCGGTACCCCGGCCGCCGGCCTGCCGGACGAAGTCACACTCGAAACAAAGAAAAAACGCTTGCAACTGCTGCAAGACCGCATTAACCAGCAGGCCGCCGCAATCAGCCGGAAGATGGTCGGTACGGTACAGTCGGTGCTTGTTGAAGGTCCGTCGCGAAAGGACGAAAATGAACTCTGTGGCCGCACGGAGAACAATCGTATTGTCA
>DATIPP010000130.1:0-8184 GCA_035471825.1 Gammaproteobacteria bacterium | reverse complement strand
TGACGTCATCATTTATGATGATGGTCGTGGCGGCGAGCGGGCTGCCGTTAAGGTTCGTGTGCCGAAATATCCGGATTTCTACCGCGATACGATCCGGGTCGTTCGCATTAATGACGACGAAACCACCGCCGGCGATTAATCTTTTTCCGGCACCCGGTTGCCGTGCACCGATTTCGGGCACGTCTGTAATCGTGCAAAAACCTGTCTATTGCTGGCATATCCCCCTTGCTTGGTCTATGATTTCCCCTGTTGCAGTTGATTAAAGTTGTTGATGGTATCGGAAGTTTCCTGAATTGGTCCTGCCGTTTATACCCTTCATTCAGCATTTGGCTGCACGATTTTTAATCCATAGATTGTTGGGGAGGTAGTAATGAGCAAGGGTATTGTGAAGTGGTTTAATGAATCCAAGGGGTTTGGATTCATCCAGCCGGAAGGTGGCGGAGATGATGTCTTCGTACATTATTCTGCAATAAAAGCTGATGGTTTTCGCACGCTGTCCGAAGGCCAAAGCGTCACCTTTGAGATCGAGGAAGGCCCGAAGGGTTTTCATGCGACCGAAGTTGAAGTCAGCAGCTAGTAAAATTATCCTGAACCGATTCTCAAACCCCGCGTCTTGCGGGGTTTTTTGTTTCCGGAAGCAGGCCCTGTGGCAGGTCCGGCTTTCGGGTCAGGCGATTTCAAACCGGGTGGAGGGTTGACTTATGGCAATGTGGGAACAGGTATTACTGGGCATCGGCGCCCTGGTGCTGTTGTTTTTCTTCTGGCCGGGGGCCAAGGCGGCCATGCAGAAAAGCAGGGAGGCGGAGAACCCCGACTGGAAAGGCGTTCTCCTGCCAATTGGCGTGGTTATTCTCTTTGTTATTTTACTGGTTACCATCGCGCGGTCCTGATTTGGCCCGGTGAAGCCGACAGCCCGGATCGAGTGGGTCGATTGAACTATTCAACTGGCTGTAAATCGATATCCCGTAAAGTCTGGAATGGCCCTCAAAAGTTATTTTCAGGCGGGCGGTGAAATATCGCTGTTCCCCTGCAGATTGTTTCCCGTGCCGGTTTCCGAATCAATTTCGTAGGCCGGTCGTGAATGTTACACTTTCCAACATTTAATGAGAGACGGAATATGATGTTATCAAGAGCAATAATTATCCTGGCAAGCCTCGTTATCCTGTCACCGGCCAATGCAGGTCCGGCGCCTGAAGAAACTCCTCCCATGCAGCCCGAGGGTGAGGAGGAAATGCTGTCTGCCGGTGAATTACTCGAGAGTTGCGAGGAAGGTGCCTCGCCCGGGAATCCGAACCAGTATTGTATGCGGTATGTTTTCGGACTCGTGCAGGTCGTTGATTCGTTTCAGAAAGCCGACCCCAGCCAACAGGTATTCTGTATCGACCCCAACAAACTGTCCCTGCAGGAAGTAACCGAAACTGCGACCAATTACCTTAAAAGCAAATCGGATCGCCTGGACGAAGACGCCTACAAGCTGGTAACGGAAGCATTGCATGCATCCTATCCCTGTAATAGCTCGTCATTTTAGTGGTAACCATGCCTGCGACCGCAAAAAAACGGGTCTATAATTTCAACAAGCTGCAAAAGCGGTTGCGCCGGAATGTTGGCAATGCTATCGGTGATTTCCGCATGATCGGGGACGGGGATCGTGTCATGGTGTGCCTGTCAGGCGGTGCCGACTCCTACACCATGCTGGATATCCTGCTGAACCTGCAACGGAATGCACCGGTTGAATTCAAGCTGGTAGCCGTAAATCTCGATCAAAAACAACCCGGCTTCCCGGAACATGTTCTGCCGGAATACCTGGATTCCATCGGCGTAGAGTATCACGTGCTGGAACAGGATACCTACAGCGTCGTCAAGGAAATCATCCCGGAAGGCAAGACCACCTGCGGTCTTTGTTCCAGGCTCAGACGCGGCATCCTGTATTCTTTTGCCAGTGAAAAGGGGTTCACAAAGATTGCGCTCGGTCATCACCGGGATGACATAATTGAAACACTGTTCCTGAATATGTTTTACGGCGGCAAGCTCAAGGCAATGCCCCCGAAACTGTTAAGTGATAACGGCGAACATGTCGTGATTCGACCATTGGCCTATTGCCGGGAAAGCGATATCAAGCAATATGCCGAACAACGACAATTTCCGATTATTCCCTGCAATCTTTGCGGTTCGCAGGAAAACCTCCAAAGACAGGCTATCAAGGGCATGTTGCGTGAGTGGGAGAGGAAATATCCCGGCCGGATTGAAAATATCTTTACCAGCCTGCAGCATATCGTGCCGTCACATCTTGCAGACTTCGGGACATTTGATTTTTCAGGCCTGGTTGCTCGCAGCAACGACGTTGCGCAGTAGTATTTCAAACGCCCGGATATGCATTTGTAATCACTTCGCCATTCACGATGGAAGAATTCACGCTGCTTGAAACCATCTTTATCTGGGCCGTCCCGGTATTGTTCGGGATAATCGTCCACGAGGTATCGCATGGATGGGTGGCAAATTACCTGGGTGATCCGACGGCCAGGGTTGCCGGACGTTTGAGTCTGAACCCGGTACGGCATATCGATCCGATCGGTACGGTGATCCTGCCTGCCATTCTGCTGACGTTCAGTAATTTTGTCTTTGGCTGGGCGAAACCGGTGCCCGTGACCTGGTCAAACCTGAACCATCCCCGCAGGGATATGGCCATCGTTGCATTCGCCGGTCCCTTTGCCAATGTTATCATGCTGTTGTTCTGGCTGGTTCTGGCAAAACTGATTATTACTATTAACGGCGGGATACCTGTCACGGACAGCCTCATGCTGAACATGTGTCGAGCCGGAATACTTATCAATATTATCCTGTTTGTCCTGAACATGCTCCCGGTCCTGCCGCTGGATGGCGGACGTGTTGTCTCGGCAATCCTGCCTCCGGGCATGGCAAGGAGTTATGCGAAACTCGAACCCTACGGCCTGATTATCCTGTTACTGTTACTGGTCAGCGGCATACTCTGGAACCTGATTGGCCCGGTAATTTTCATCCTCGATCACCTGTTTCAATTATTGATTTGAAATTGTTCCGGGAATTTTCACGGTTGCAAAAAGTCATATTTTGAAAGCCACAGCAGAAACCGTCATGAAACGGATTTATTCTCTTGTACTGATTTCGTTATTTTCCTGTCATGCCTTCGCGGAATACGACTCCGCCTATGCCGCCTATGAGAACGGAAATTTCAGTGAAGCGTTGCCGGAATTTACGGAACTGGCCAATGCCGGTCATGCGAAGGCGCAATTTTATCTCGGTACCATGTACCGTGAAGGCAAGGGTGTTGAACAGGATTATGATGCATCGCTCAAGTGGTACCTGAAAGCGGCCGAGCAGGGGGAAGCGAAAGCCCAGCATAACGTGGCGCTGTTTTATCATAATGGCATCAGTGTCGAACGCAACATCCCGACTGCGATTGAATGGTACACACGTGCCGCGGATCAGGATTACATCGAATCCCAGCAAAACCTGGCATTGCTCTACTATAAGGGACAGGGAATTGAACGGGATATGGACGCAGCCCTGAAATGGTGGCGCCGCGCAGCGGAACTCGGTGGCGAACGCGCACAGAACAACCTGGCGTTAATGTATTTGCTGGGCCGGGGCATAGAAAAGGACCCGCAGCAGGCATTGGTATGGTACCGGAAATCAGCCGAGCAGGGTTTTGCAGAAGCGCAAAACAGTCTCGGCGTGATGTACCACGAGGGAACCGGTATCGGGAAAGACTGGGTGGAAGCCTATGCCTGGTTCAGGCTGGCAAACGAAAGCGATCATGAAATGGCAAAGCTCAATGTTGCGATTCTGGAATCGAAAATGGACGAGGCGGACCTGAAACGGGCGACAGAAAAGTTCGAGGAATATAAAAGGAAGTATTCAACCCGCGGAAAAGGCAAGTGAGATAATAAAGGCGGACAGTTGTCCGTCTTTCCGTTACTGCGATCAGGCCTGGTTTCAGGAGACCTGGTGCAGGTGGACGTCCCGTTGCGGGTAAGGAATATTGATCCCTTCCTGATCAAAACGCAATTTCACTTTTTCAACGAGATCCCAGTATACGGGCCAGTAATCGTCCGTTTTAACCCACGGTCGGCAGATGAAATTAACACTGCTGTCCGCCAGAGCCGAGACAGCGATCGTTGGTGCAGGTTCAGCCAGTATCCTGCCATCCTCTTTCAGCATCTCTTCCAGAATTTCCTTCACTGTCTTGATGTTATCGTTGTAACTCACACCAAAAACGAGATCAACCCGGCGCTTGTCCTTGGCCGAGTAATTGATGATATTGCCGCTGGTAATACTGGAATTGGGGATGGTAATGGATTTATTATCAGGTGTACGCAACTGGGTGAAAAAGATCTGAATTCCTTCAATCATTCCGGCTGTTCCGGCTGTTTCAACATAATCGCCCACCTTGAAGGGTCGGAAAAAAATAATCATTATCCCGGAGGCGAAATTGGACAGCGACCCCTGCAGTGACAGACCAATAGCAAGACCGGCCGCACTAAGTACGACAATGAGTGAAGTCGTCTGTATCCCGAGCTCGCCGAGTGCGGCAATGAGTACAAACGTGAAAAGCGCAATGTAGGCAATATTGCTGGTGAACGAGACCAGCATGGCATCGATATTTTTCTTTTTCATTACACCGACAATCATCTTCCGGATGATCCTTGCCACCCACCAGCCGATAAAGAAAATTGCCAGTGCGGCAATCACGTTGATAAACATCTGTGTATCCGTCAGTTTGTTGATATATGGCATTATGGTTTCTTGCATCATTGGTTCTCCTCGTCTGCTGATCTGTAATCCCTGGCACTATTATGTCAGGTGAATATTTTTCAGGCTAACAACGGGCAGGCCAGGGGCCGTAAATGCCCGGCCTTTATAATCGGACCTGACCGGGACGGCTGGATTTAACTCTTGATGCCGTAACCGCCAGGCGCAAGGGGCCGCCGGGTAGGATGGCTTCGAAGGGATAGCAGGTGAGTAATGTCAGTGTTTCACCGAAAGCATTGTAGGGCAGGAAGTCGTTTTCATGCAGGACGCGGATATCGATAACGGTATAGTGATGCACATCTCCGTTGTGAGTATGGAGAACCAGACGATCGCCATTTTTTACGTACCTGAGAAACCGGAAATGGGTGTCCCTGTGACCGGCAATGACGGTGTGCGGTGCCATTTCGGGATAATGCGTCTGAAAAAGACGTCCTGGACCGAAGGCAAGTGCTTCACCACTTGCCCCGGCCAGGACAATACGGCTTAAACCAAGGCGCGGCACAGAGAGTTGGCCAACGGGCCAGATGTCTGCCCAGGGCCAGGGTTTCACCTCCTTTTGGCCCTGGAGTGTTTCGGCCCAGGCCGATTCCAGGAGGAATTGTGCGAGGGCTGCCTTGGCCTGGATATAGGCGCCCTGGCCTATATGCCACAAGCCGCAGAGGGGGAGGGCAATCATCAGGAAAGCAAAGATGTGCTTTTTAAAGCCTGAATAAATCATGGCGCAACAGGACGGTTATGGTAGTGAGCAGGAGAAGCAGCAAGCCGACCACGATGGAAAGATATGAACCGGTTGCTGTCGCCGGCATGCCGCCAAAGACTTTCTCGTAGACCCAGCCGGCCGGCAGGTTCACCGGCAGGGGGCGCGTTTCAAGGTTGGAGTCATGCGTACGCGCCGGTGTGATATCCACCGCCACCAGGCTGGTGAACCGGCTGACGAGATGAAACTTAAGCGCGGTTGCCACAATCTCGTCCCGGAGGCTGTCCGCTTCCGGGTTTTGCAGCCGCTCATCCATGAGGCCCGCAATCTTGTTTCGCGCCCAGAGCACCGGTATTCCCGGATTTTTCTCACCGCCTTTTAATTGCAACTTTTGTTTCCAGGTGGAACCGGCAGTTACCCCGTTAACTGTGACTGCATCGGGCAACCGTTCCGCCTTGAATGTCACCAGGAGAGGCTGGTCGCGGTATAAATCAGGTATCTTTTGAGGCCAGGTTTCAACAACTCGATCGCCGGGCCAGTCGATGCCGATGTCCTTCAGAACGGGGTGTTCGAGTTTGTAGATCAAAGTCTCCATCTTTGATTGCACTTCACCGAGCTTGCCGATGAAGGTGTGGGTGCCGCGGCCGAAGCGGGCGGCGCCTTGCATGAAATGGGAATTCGGCGCCGAACCGATCCCCACCGTGAACAGCCGGCTTTGTCCAAGGCGGTTTTTAATGATTTCGAACAAGGCGGTTTCATTACCGATGCTGCCGTCCGTGAGAAATACCACTTGCCTGACGGCCGGGATCTCACCGCTGTTTTCCAGGGCCGCCATGATGGCCGGCGCCATTTCCGTACCGCCCTGGGCACGAAGCCTGTCAATATATTTCCGCGCCTGGCGCAGGGACTGGTGGGAGACCGGTTGCGGGAAACGGAATAGTTGTTCCGTCACGGTATTGAACTGGATGATATTGAAACGGTCGCCGGGTTTCAGGCTTTCCAGCGCCAGCTTCAGGGCGGCCCGTGCCTGCAGAATGGAAGTACCGGCCATGGAACCGGACGTATCAATAACGAAGATCAACTCGCGTTCGAGATCCTTTCCCTTGTTGCGGGCCGTAGGCATCAACATGAGCAGCGCATATTCCTCGTTATCCAGTGATTCGGTAAAGAAAGCGGCCCGTGGTTGTCCGTCGGCCAGGGGTTGCCAGGTAATTTCGAAATCACGATCCGCGGGTATATCGCCTTCTGCCAGTTCTATTTGATAGCGGAAGTTGCCGCTTTCCTCGATACGGACCGGATGATAGCTACTCTCGATACCGGCAAGTTCGAAACCGGCATCAAGATCGACTCGCAGTTTTACCGGGTTTATTGCCCCTTTTTCCGGGTGCAGGACGAAAGGGGTGATGCGGGCGGCATCAGGCACCTCGTCGGTATTCTGCGCCCAACCATGGCCGTTGAAACCGGTGATCGGATGGTTACCGGGGATATATCGTGGCCCGACCACCAGGGGAAAGCGCAGACGGAATATGCCGTCTTCATAGGGTACGGTCTGCTGGTACTGGATCTCGACCACCACCTTTTCGTCGGGAGCGATATTTGCGACCGAGGTGGTGAAAACATTGGGACGTTCCTGTTCGACCAGGGCGCTTTTTTTGCCGTCACGGCGCGCTTTTTCGTAGGTCTTTCGCGCCTCTTCCCGTTCCTTTATCCGTCCCTCGATGGTGCGTTCACCAATCCTCAGGCGCATGTGATCGACGGCCGCATCGTGCGGCAGGGGAAAGACATAGATACCTTCCTGCCAGTTGTCGCTGATATTGTGAAATTGTTGTTCTACCTTGACCCGGGCGATCATTCCGGTCACCTGCAATTTGACGTTGGTCTTTAAAACCGGAGCGCGAATGAAGTCTTCATTTCCCTTGAATAACAAGCTGCCCTGTTCGACTTCTGCCAGGTTGCCGATGCGATCGGTAAGCTGAATGCCGGATTCGTCCGCCGGGGTAGCGAGTGATCGTTCAGTCAGTCCCAGCACAAGAATTCCCAGGCAGAGTGCGATCTGTATGCCACGAACAAACGCAACACACAGACAGTAAAATGTGATGGAAAGAATCGATGCGGGTTTTTGTGATTGTTGTGCCATGTATCATCAATCCCGCCGATCAGGCTTCCGTTTCGGTCGTCAGGTGAATGTCCACGCGCCGATCGAAGACCAGGCCTTCGAGGTCGCTGTCAACCACGCGCGCACGTGATTCGCCATAGGCGTGGGTACGGATTCGATTGCCGTCCAGCCCGGCCTTGATCAGGATCGATTGCACCGCATCGGCGCGGGCCTCGCTGAGTTTCCGGTTATAGGCTTTGTTGCCGCGCTTGTCTGCGTGGGCCTCGAGCATGACCTTGATGTCGGGGAGTCCCTGTATCAGCCCGGCCAGGTCCCGGATATGGGGAAGCAAGGTCGGGTCGATATCGCTGCGGCCTGTGCGGAAATAAACGGAAAAGGAAAATCCGTCGCTGATATCCTGCACCTGTTCCTGCGTGTTACTTTGCCTGACGCGTTGCAGGTGTTCTTCATGGTGGGCCCGGACTTTATCGAACTGTTGCTGCAGGTAGACCAGTTGAATGGACTTGTCCTGGAGTTTTTTTTCCAGCCGGGCTAGCTTGCGGTCCTTTTCCGCATCTTTAATGCCGGTGATGGCACCGGTGGC
>DATIPP010000129.1:0-28174 GCA_035471825.1 Gammaproteobacteria bacterium | reverse complement strand
GTCCGGCTGATGGATCGTGCCGGCTGGAAATAACCGGCGTAGAAGATGTCGACGGTTATCGGTGATCCCACGCTTCCGGCCACACCCCGCCGGAGCGACCTGTTGCAATTCAGGGTTATCGCCCTCGTCCTGATATCGGCAGTACTATCGGTACCGTTGTTGTTTATCGCCGGATCGTTCCTGGTGCCAGCACCGGGGATATGGCGACACCTCGCCGATACGGTTCTGTCCGAATACATCATCAATTCATTGATACTCATGCTGGGCGTGGGAACGTTGACCACGATCCTGGGTGTGATACCTGCCTGGTTGGTAACCATGTGCCGTTTCCCCGGCAGCCGCTTGCTGGAGTGGGCGTTGTTGTTGCCGATCGCCATCCCGGCATACATTATTGCTTACACGTATACCGGCGTACTGGATGTTTCCGGGCCGGTGCAAACTTTCCTGCGCGAGAGCCTTGACCTGCAGTACGGCGATTACTGGTTCCCGCCGATCCGTTCCATCGGCGGTGCCATCGCCATGCTCTCCTTTGTGCTGTATCCCTATATCTATCTCATCACCCGGGCGGCGTTTATCGAGCAATCGATTTGTGCGCTGGAAGTGGCACGCACGCTCGGTTGCGGACCCTACAAGACTTTTTTCCGGGTCGCGCTACCGCTCGCCCGCCCCGCGATCATCGTCGGCCTGTCGCTGGTACTCATGGAAACACTCGCGGATTACGGGACGGTGCAATATTTCGGTATCGCCGCGTTTACAACCGGCATCTTCCGGACCTGGTTCGGTCTCGGCAACAGTGCCGCCGCCGCCCAGTTATCGGGGTTGTTGTTATTGTTCGTCGCCGTGCTGATATACATTGAATACCTGTCGCGCAAGCGGCAACGCTATCATCACACCTCGAGCCGCTACAGTGACCTGCGCCCGTCGCAACTGGAACGCGGCCGTGCCATGCTGGCGTTGTTCACCTGTGCCCTGCCGGTATTGCTCGGGTTTATCATCCCCGTAATCTTCCTGGCGCGATGGGCCTCGATCACCTGGCCGGACGTAGTAGACAGTGATTTCTATGGCCTCGTGACGAACAGTGTTCTACTTGCCGGGACTGCGGCGTTTATCGCGACTTTCATCGCGTTGTACATGGCCTACGGCAAACGGCAATATCCCGGCGTATTTACTAAACTTGCCGTCAACACGGCCGGCATGGGTTACGCCATACCCGGTACGGTCATCGCCGTGGGAGTGATGATGCCGTTCGCGTGGCTGGACCGGAATATCGATACCTGGTTTCGCAGCCAGTTTGATATCAGTACCGGGCTGTTGCTGAGCGGGACACTGTTTGCCGTGTTGTTTGCCTATACCGTTCGCTTCCTTGCCGTCTCGCTGAAGACCGTGGATGCCGGGCTGGGCAAGATCAAGCCATCGATGGACGAGGCCGGGCGCAGTGTCGGCATGAAGCCGTTGACGCTCATCCGGCGTGTCCATATGCCAATGATGCGCGGCAGCCTGTTGACAGCGATATTACTGGTTTTCGTGGATGTGCTGAAAGAATTGCCGGCAACACTCATCCTCAGGCCTTTCAATTTCAATACCCTGGCCATCAAGGCCTACGAGCTGGCCAATGAAGAACGGCTCGCCGATGCCGCCTGCCCGGCACTGGCCATTGTCCTGACAGGTATAATCCCGGTGATTATCCTGAGTCATTCAATCTCTCGTTCGCGCCCCGGACATGACCACGGCACTTGAACTGAAAAAACTCTCGGTAGCATTCGATCACCGCCGCGTACTCGATTCGCTCTCGTTTGCCCTCAATGAAGGTTCCATTGGTTGCCTGCTGGGGCCGAGTGGATGTGGCAAGACGACATTGCTGCGAACCATTGCCGGTTTTGAGCCACCGGAAGAAGGCGAGGTCTGGATACGCGGCGTCCGGGTCAGCGACAGAAAGCATCGCGTGCCGGTGGAAAAGCGGCAGGTGGGAATGGTATTCCAGGACTATGCACTGTTTCCGCACATGACGGTGCGGGACAATATTGCATTCGGACTGCAGAAAATGAAGCGCGAAAACCGGCAAGCGCGGATCAGGGAGCTGGTCGGGCTACTGGAAGTGGGAGATTTCCTGCATAAGTATCCGCACCATCTTTCCGGCGGACAGCAGCAGCGGGTTGCGCTCGCCCGCGCCATTGCCTCGAGGCCGCGCATGCTGTTGCTGGACGAACCCTTCGCCAGCATGGATTTTGAATTACGCGAACAACTCGCACGGGACGTCCGTACGGTACTCAAGCAGGACGGCATCACTGCGGTACTGGTCAGCCACAATCAACTCGAAGCCTTTGCAATGGCGGACATCGTCGGAGTGATCAACAACGGACGACTGCATCAATGGGACACGGCATTCAATCTTTATCATCGCCCGGCGACAGCCTATGTTGCCGATTTTGTCGGCGAGGGTGTCTTCATTCCGGGCAAGGTTGTCGGTAACAGGGAAGTGGAGACCGAACTGGGAGTGATTACGGGTGCAGTTGACCTCGGCCTCGGCCGGGGTGAACCGGTAAACGTCCTGATCCGCCCGGACGATATCCTGCACGATGATGACAGCTCCATGACTGCGACCGTCCTGGACAAGGCCTTTCGCGGTGCGGAGTTTCTCTATACGCTCTCACTCGAGAACGGCACCCGCCTGTTGAGCCTGGTGCCCAGCCATCATAATCACCCGATCAACGAGCCGATTGGGATACGGCTGGAAATAGACCACCTGGTGGTATTCCCCGTTGTGGTGTAACGCGCGGGGCGGATCGGCAGCGGATAGCTGCTACAATTACGGAAAGCACAGACAACAAGAAAAAACAGGCTTATGAGCAATATCCCGGAGGATATTAAATTCACTTCTGCCCATACCTGGGTGGAACTCTATGATGACGGACTGGTTCGTATCGGCATCACGGATCACGCCCAGCAGGAACTGGGTGACATTGTTTACGTGGAATTGCCCGAGGTGGAGCGAACCTACAGCAGCGGTGACGAATGTGCCGTCGTGGAGTCGGTGAAATCCGCCTCTGATATTCACTGTCCCGTCAGCGGCGAAATTATCGAGATTAACACCGATCTGGATGAGTCACCGGAACTGATAAACTCGGATCCCTACGCGGACGGCTGGCTTTTCGTCATGCGGCCGGACGATGAATCCGAACTGGATGATCTGTTGGATGCCGATGCCTACCAGGAATTCATTGAAAACGATTAACAGGAGAATAACCAGATGGCTACTGTAACCTTGCAGGGAAACGAGATACATACCAACGGTGAATTGCCCGGGAAAGGGGAACAGGCACCGGATTTTACACTTGTGAATGGTGAATTGCAGGATGTCAGCCTGGCGACATACAAGGGCAAGAAAAAATTACTGAACATTGTTCCCAGCCTGGACACGCCAACCTGCGCCACATCGACGAAGAAATTCAATGAAGCGGCCAAAGATAAAAGTGATGCGGTATTTATCATTGTCTCGGCGGACCTGCCGTTTGCAATGCAACGTTTTTGCGGCACCGAGGGTACCGACAATGTAATTCCGCTATCCATGATGCGGTCGCGAAATTTTGCCAAGGATTATGGTGTGTTGATTGAAGACGGCCCGCTTGAGGGAATAACCGCGAGAGCGGTCGTTGTTATCGATGAAAACGACAAGGTGGTTTACACACAGCTGGTGCCTGAAATAGCCGACGAACCGGATTACGAGCAGGCGCTTTCGGTCCTGTAATCCCGCTGCATCCTGATCGGTTGTTTGCATGAATTCCGGGAATCAGGGCGGCCTTGTGCGTTTATACAAGGCACTGATTTACTCCTTCCGGGGTATAAGCGCCGCTATCAGAAACGAACCAGCTTTCCGGCAGGAAATGTTTCTGTCTTTCATTCTTATTCCGCTCGGGTTCTGGCTGGGTAATACCGGCGTGGAAAAGGCGCTGCTCGTCTCCTCCATCATTTTTGTCATGGTGATCGAACTGGTCAACTCGGGTATCGAGGCGGTGGTTGATCGCTTCGGCGGGGAATTGCATGAACTCTCCGGGCGAGCCAAGGACGTTGGCTCGGCAGCAGTATTGCTTGCGCTGGTTAACGTTGTTGTGACCTGGTCGCTGGTATTGTTCGTATAAAGCAATAATCATTTGTAGTTCATGATACGATTGATCTGCATTATTCTATGTTTTCTTCCGGCGCTTGCTTTACCTGCCGCTGAAAGGACACCGGAAGATTCCTGGACGTTTACATTCCGTTTTGAAAACGACCTGTTCGGCAACACTGACCGGAACTATACCAATGGCGTGAAGTTCAGCTGGATCTCACCTGACCTGGAATGGTTTCGCGATAGTGAGGCACTGCCGGAATGGGGAAAGCAGATAATCAGGAAGCTGCCGTTCAGCCGGGAGGAAGGGCTGCAAAGAAACGTTGCATTTTCCGTCGGCCAGATGATGTTTACACCCGATGAAATACAGCGCCAGGAACTCATCCCGGATGATCGCCCCTATGCCGGCTGGCTTTTCCTTTCGGCTGCCTTCCATAACAAGGATTACCGTCATCTGGATACGATTGAATTGCAGGCCGGCGTTGTCGGTGACTTATCGTTTGCCGAGGAAACGCAGGACCTGGTCCACGATCTTCGCGGTATAGCCAGTGCCAGGGGGTGGGAAAACCAGCTGGAGAATGAACCGGGTCTGGCTGTCATTTATGAACACAAGAACCGCGTTATTCGACCAAAAGCGTTTGGCGGGCTCGGGTTCGATACAATCACGCATTTTGGCGGTGCCATCGGCAATGTGTATACCTATGCCAATGCCGGGGTTGAATTCAGGTTTGGATGGAATCTTCCGACCGATTTCGGTACCTCGTTGATCCGGCCGGGCGGAGATACCAACGCACCGTCCGATACCCAGGACCCCCGTTACCGGACCGCCCGTGAATCCCTGAGTCTGCATGCCTTTGCCGCAGCTTCGGGCAGGCTGGTATTGCGTGATATCTTTCTCGATGGCAATACCTTCCATGACAGTCACAGTGTCGACAGGAAGTTACTGGTGGGTGATTTTATCCTGGGGATCAGCCTTATCGTGGAGCGGTTCAAGCTTTCCTATGCCCAGGTATTAAGGACAAGGGAATTCGACGGCCAACCAAGCGGGCACAACTTCGGATCAATCAGCATCTCCTATACTTATTGAATCATTCGGCACGCTCTTATTATAAAAACACAGGATTTCAGGCTTCAGTTCCAGCAGGTTGTTGATCGTGATACTGGGCTCAATCTCCCATGGATCGACCAGAACGTCGGTAGACCGTTTCACGAATGCCCCATGAAAACCGAAAGAGATGGCACCAATGAAATCGAAAGTATTCCCCGATACCATCCACGTCTCGTCGACAACCGACCCCGCCCGCTTCAGGAAGTGCTCATAAACCTCCGGGTTGGGTTTGAAACTCCTGATTTCATCGACACTGACAACACTTTCGAAGAAATGCTTGATCCCGGCATTGATCAACAGGTTATCCAGATCATCCGGGTAGCCGTTTGATAGTATGAAAAGCCGGAAAGCCGGATCGTCCGCCAGATCTTCCAGGGAGTGCCTGACGTCGGCAAAGAGAGGTAGTTTGCGATAGATCTCGAGTAAATACTCCTTGTCAGTCTCCGACAGGTCGAGTTTGTGGGCAAAACAGGCAAATTCCAGTGCGTCCCGGATACAGACGTTGAATGGCGCATACTGTCGCATGAGACCGCGCCTGAATGAATATTCGATCTGTTTCTCGCGCCAGGTCCGGGCGAAGATGTCAGCCAGTTCTTCACCGCCTGTAAAACGTGTCAACTCTTCTCCGATGCCCGACGTGTTGAACAACGTGCCATACAGATCGAGTGCCAACGTGATTGCCATGTTTGTTATCCTGTCAAATCCGGCATGTTGACAGGGCCGCATTATTCGTTGAAGACATTCCGTGCATTCCTGGCGTTGTTTATCACCTGATGACTTCCATGATTACCTGTTAATGTAGCATCAACCCTGTTCCCTGTAACCCCGGCTATCAATTATCAACACGGATGAATGAATGGCCGTCATAGTAATACATGCGTATATTAGCCCGGTTATTCAACAGCGAGACGATGACATAATACACGCCGGGATATGCTGCGAAGTTTCGATCTGTTTCAGAGGGTTCGGCCGTGGTACAGGGGTGCGAATGGTAAATCCCGAGGAGTTCCTGTTGTTTCTGTCGCATATCGCGCATGGCTGCAATCTGCTCTTCCGCGTCCAGCAGGAATCGCCTGGACGGATCTTCGGCGACATTCCTGACGGGATAGATGCCGGTAAACCGGTTTCCGTAACCGGCAATAAGGCCGCAGACTTCCCGGTCAGGATTTGCCCGGGCCTGTTGCAATATCTGCCGTTTCAGCAGTGGCGTTAACGCCGGGTGTGTTCTCTCGTCTGTCACTGCAAACCGGACAATCTTTATCTCTGGGAAGCTTGGCACTGTGCCATTCCATGGACATGACATCCACCAGCAATAACCGTCCTTCCAGGGTCGTGCCGATATTCATGATTAGTTTCATTGCCTCGCAGGCCTGGATACTGCCGATAATACCGAGGAGGGGTGCGATTACGCCATTGGCGGTACAGGTTTGTTCGACGCCGGCATTCATACCGTAAAGACACTGGTAACAGGGCGAATCCGGGTTGCGGGGATTGAAAACACTGACCTGTGCCTCGAAGCGGATGGCCGCCCCCGATACCAGCGGCGTCCCGGTACGAAAACAGGCGCGGTTCACGGCGAAGCGGGTATCGAAATTGTCGCTGGCATCGATTATCACGTTTGCTTTTGCCGCCTCATCCAGCATCTCTTTTTTATCCGGTTTATGATCAATCAATGTCAGGCGTGTATAAGGATTGATCGCCTGCAAACTGTCTCGTGCCGATTCCGTTTTTTTTCTGCCGATATCGCCGGTCGTGTGCAGGATTTGCCGTTGCAGGTTGGAGAGATCGACCTGGTCGAAATCGACCAGCACCAGTTCACCTACCCCGGCAGCCCCGAGATATAACGACGCGGATGAACCGAGCCCGCCCAGGCCGATAATCAACACCCGCGCATCGGCCAGGCGTTGCTGACCTTTTGCGTCGATCTCCGGCAACATGATTTGCCGGCTGTAACGGAGTAATTGATCGTCGTCCATAAATATGACTTTACCGTTCGAGGTAATGTTGCCAGTGTCGGCGGTTGCCTGTTTTTTCCGGCGAGGCCGATGCGCGGGCCTGGTCGGCAATATGAATTGCCTGCACTCTTTGCCACCAGCCGTCACGGGATAGCAGGTTGTCCCGTTCATTCTGTTCCAGGATGCGGATCAGGTCGATCCGTAATCGCGTCAATACATCCCGCCTTACCTGCACCTCCTTCGAGTGTAGTTCAGCTAGCAGGTCTTTGATACAGGTATGCTGTAAGCGATAATCGACGCGTATGCCGCGATTGACCGGCCCGGTCGATTCCACGCCATCCATACCGGACAGGACATTCATGGCAACGGCCTGTGATTTCCTTCCGGGGTCCTGCAAGGCAATCACGCGACGTTTTATGCGATCATTCACTTCAGTCATAACACCATTGGCCGTTTGATATGCGTTCCTGTCCGGCGAGATCGTTATAAGTATTGATCGACGCGTAACCTGATTCAGCGAGTAATGCCCGCACGGCTGCACCCTGGTCATGACCGTGTTCCAGCAGCAGCCAGCCGTTCGTCCGTAAATGACACGTTGCCTGCCGGATAATGTCCCGCAGGCAAGCCAGGCCATCATCCCCGGCCGCAAGCGCGAGCCGCGGTTCATGACGCACATCACCTTTTTCGAGATGCGGATCCTTTTCCCGGACATACGGCGGGTTACTCACGATCACATCAAATTTACTTTTGAATGCCTTCAACCAGTCACTGTTCACAAACATGAGGTTGGCCAGTTGCAGGGATCTCGCGTTATACATGGCAACCTGAACGGCGGCACTGGATATATCAGAAGCAACGATCCGGCATACCGGTCGCTCGCTGGCAATGGCGAGGGCAACTGCTCCGGCGCCCGTGCCGAGATCGGCGATTTCCAGGCTTGTATTATCCGGTATCAGCGCCAGGGCCTGTTCAACCAAGTGCTCGGTTTCGGGCCGGGGAATCAATGTTTCTTTTGTCACCTGCAAGGACAGGGACCAGAATTCCCGTTGCCCTGTGAGATACGCTATCGGCAGGCCGCTACGGCGTTTACGGATTAATAGTTCAAACTCCCGGGCGTTTTCTGTGGACAATAACGAATCGGAATGGGCATGAATCCAGCAACGGTCATTTCCCGTCACATGGGTCAGCAGCAGTTCCGCATCCAGGCAGGCGGTATCGGGATCAACAAGTGTTCCGGCAGCCTGATTAATGAGTTCTTTTACAACGAATACGGATTGTTTATCCATGTTCCGGTTTATTGCTCGCTCAGTGCTGATAATTGGTCGGCCTGGTATTCATTGATCAGCGGATCGATGATCATGTCGAGATTACCGGCCATGAATTCGTCCAGCTTATACAGCGTCAGGTTGATGCGGTGGTCCGTTACCCGGCCCTGCGGGAAATTATAGGTCCGGATACGCTCGGAACGATCGCCACTGCCGACGAGGTTGCGGCGGTTCTCCGCCTGTTCGCTTAACTGCCTGTCGCGTTCGGCATTCAGCAGTTTTGCCTGCAGTAATGACATCGCCCGGGCCCGGTTTTTGTGCTGCGATCGTTCATCCTGGCATTCCACCACCACGCCGGTGGGAAGATGGGTTAGCCGGATCGCGGAATCGGTCTTGTTAACATGCTGGCCGCCGGCGCCGGAAGCGCGATAGGTATCGACGCGCAGATCGGAGGGGTTGATTTCGATCTCGCTGACCTCGTCCACTTCCGGCAGGACGGCGACTGTGCAGGCCGACGTGTGGATGCGTCCCTGTGATTCCGTTTCCGGTACGCGTTGCACGCGGTGGGCGCCGGACTCGAATTTCAGCCGCGAGTACACGCCGTCCCCGATAACACGCATGATGATCTCCTTGTATCCCTCGAGGTCGCTTTCAGTGGCGCTCAGGAGTTCTATTTTCCAGCCCCTCAGTTCCGCATAACGGGTATACATGCGCATGAGATCGCCGGCAAACAGGGCGGCCTCCTCGCCCCCCGTTCCCGCGCGGATCTCCAGGAAGATATTGTTGCTGTCGGCGGGATCTTTCGGTAACAGCAGGCGCTGCAATTCCGATTCAAGCCGGTCCTGTTCCGATTCGGCCTCGGCCAGTTCTTCCGCCGCGAGAGAACGGATACCGCGGTCGTCGTCCTCCAGCATTTCCCGCGCAGACTTTATCTTGTCGCTGTTGTGACGGTAAGCATCGAACGACAGGACGATCGGACGGATATCGGCGTACTCCATGGACAATTCCCGGAAGCGTTTCTGGTCGCTGATAACGGAGGAATCCGCCAGCAGGGCATCCAGTTCCCGCAGCCGGTCCGATAATGATTCCAGTTTGTCAATAAGGCTTTCTTTCATCAGGGTGGATCAGGGCGTGAAAAACTTGTATGTGTTGTAGCCCGGTTGGCGGGCCGGTTGGAGCAGCTATTTTTCCCTGTCACGGGACTTGAGTTCAGACTCGAGATTGAAAATCTCCTGTGCTGCAGACAACAGATCACTCCGGCCTTCCATGCCAGCAGTGCGCAACTGGCTGCTGGGTGAATGCAGCAGTTTGTTGGTCAAGGTGCGAGTGACTTCCTGTAGAATCAGTTGCGGGTCGGCACCGGCATCCAGTTTGCGCTGGGCATTCCGGAGCACTTCCTGGTGGATAACATCCGCCTGGTCACGCATGGCGCGTATGGTCGAGACTGCATCAAGAGAATTCAGCCAGTCCATGAAGTGTGTTACCTGTGTATCGATGATCTCCTCGGCCTGGCGGGCGGCCTGTTGCCGACTGCGCAGGTTGTCCCGTATGACCTCTTTCAAATCATCGACAGTGTAGAGATAGACATCCTCCAACTCTCCGGCCTCCGGCTCGATGTCTCTCGGCACCGCGATATCAACCAGGAACATGGGCCGGTGTTTCCGTTCCCGGATGGCCCGTTCGATGGCACCCTTGCCGAGAATCGGTAACTGGCTCGCAGTCGAGGATATAATAATATCGGCTTCGGCAATATGTTTCGGAATGTCGCCAAGCGTCATGGCAAAGGCCGAGTATTCGGCGGCGAGGTGTTGTGAACGCTCCAGCGTACGGTTTGCGATCAGCATGCGCCTGAGCCCGTTTTCATGCAGGTGGCGTGCAGCGAGTTCAATGGTATCGCCAGCCCCTATGAGCAGGACGGTCTGCCCGGACAGGTTGCCGAAGATTTGCTGCGCGAGGCGAACCGCCGCAAAGGCAACCGATACCGGGTGGGTCCCTATCATCGTGCTGGAGCGGATCTGCTTGGCCACGCGAAAAGAATGCTGGAACAGCCGGCTGAGCAGTTTGCCGATACTTCCGGCTCCCAGCGCCGTCTGGTAAGCCTGCTTCAACTGGCCCAGTACCTGGGGTTCGCCCAACACCATGGAGTCGAGCCCGCTGGCAACGCGGAGCACGTGTTTTACGGCCCCGGCGTCCGGGTGCTGATACAGAAACGGCCTGAGCTGGTCCTGTTTCAAGCCGTGAAAATCCGAGAACCAGAGGATTGGCAGTTGCGACCTGTCTGCTTCCAGGCTGCAATATACCTCGGTCCGATTGCAGGTGGAGAGGATCGCGGCTTCATCGATACCCCTCTCATCTGTCAGTTCAGACAGGGCATTATCTACCGTGTCGGCACCGAAGCTTATCCGCTCGCGTAATTCGACCGGCGCGGTGTTGTGGTTGACTCCGAAAGCAAGCAGCGACATAAATCTGATAAAATGAGAAAGTTGCTGAAATTCTGCGACATGAACGGCAGGAAAACAAGATAATAACATCTGAAAGCACTGTTTTGCCTGTTATTTTACCAACCGGCCGGCTTAGGAAAAACTGGGCGAAAATGCTACTATCCCTGCAATGATATGCTTACTATTATGAACCCGGTTTAACACGGGAACGAACGGGATCCACCGACAGTCAAAATTTTTATTAACCGGTTTATTTCAATCGGCACGCTATGTTGAAATACGCTTACCATCACGGAATTTTACCATCCGCCGCATTCCTGCTGGCACTTTTCGTTGCGGGATGTACCAACCTTCCGCAAAAGACGACGCCGGCTGAGCCCGCTGCCGCCGTGGAACCGGAAACGATTGTGCCCGAAAAAATCGTTACCGAGACTGTGCCGGCGCCCTTGAAACGTCCTGATATCGAGTTAACCGAAGATATCCTCTACAAGTTGCTGGTGGCCGAGATCGCCGGTCAACGCGGCGAACTGGATATCGCCGTACAGAATTATCTGGAACTGGCAAGGCACACGCAGGACCCGGAAGTCGCCAGCCGGGCAACTCGCATCGCGGTCTATGCACGCGACGATGAGGCCTCATTCGAGGCAGCCCGGATCTGGTCACGGCTCGATCCGGAAAATACGGATGCGCGCCAGGTCCTCGCCGTCAAAGCAGTCCGTGACGGTGATATCGACACGGCACTGGAACATTTCGACCAGATACTCAAACATTCCGGCGGCAGCCTGGATCAGAAACTCTGGGTTATTGCCAACCTGCTCGGGAAGGAAAAAGATCAGGCCATGGTCAAGCAGATCATGGAGCAACTGATGCAGGGTCATCACGATGATCCGGAAGCCCTGTATGCCTATGCCCGCGTCATGGCGCGGATGAATGATACGCAACGCGCGCGCGAATTACTTGAACAGGTCCTGGCCCTCAGGCCGAATAACCTAAACGCCACCATGAGTTATGTTTCCCTGCTACAGAAGGAAGGGGAAAGCGAGAAAGCAATCAAGTATATCGAGCAATCACTCGATAAGCAGGACCATAACTTTAATCTGCGCATGTTTTATGCTCGGTTGTTGACCGACATGAAGCGATTTGATGACGCCCGTCGCCAGTTCGAGATCCTGGTTACCGAGGCGCCCAACAATGTCGACGTCCTTTATGCCCTGGGGCTTTTGTACCTGCAGTCCAACCGGCTGGACGAGGCCCATACCTATTTCAAGCGCCTGTCGGAACTGGATGAACGAACGTCGGAAGCCAACTATTATCTCGGTCGCATTGCCGAGGAAAAGGGTAATTACGACCAGGCGGTCGGCTGGTACGAGACTTTGCAGGATGGCAGCAATTATTTTGACTCCCAGGTAAGGCTCGGTTTTATCCTGGCCAAGCAGGGCAAGATCGACGCAGCACGCGAACACCTGCACTCCGTGCGTGCGGAAGGCACGGAGGAAAAAAATATTCTCATCCAGGCCGAAGGTGAACTGCTGACCGACGAGAAACGTTACGAGGAAGCCCTCGAGGTTTACAACAAGGCGCTGGAAGATAATTACGATCCGGATCTCCTTTATTCGCGCGCCATGCTGGCGGAAAAAATGGGCCGGCTGGATATCCTGGAACGGGATCTGCGCTCTATACTCGAAAAAAACCCGGATAACGCGCAGGCATTGAACGCACTCGGTTATACACTGGCTGATCGCACGGATCGATACGAGGAAGCGCATAAATACATCAAAAGAGCTCTCGAACTGAAACCGGAAGATTTCTATATCCTCGACAGCATGGGCTGGGTGCTTTATCGGCTCGGCAGGCTGGAGGAGGCCGTGAAATATCTGAACAAGGCGCTGTCGCTGCGTAACGATGCGGAAATTGCGGCACACCTGGGCGAAGTGCTCTGGGTCATGGGTGACAGGGAAGCGGCCAGGGCCGTCTGGGACACCGCTTTGCAGGAAACGCCGGAGGACAGTCGCCTGCTGGATGTCATTAAACGCTTCAATCCGTGAAACGGCTCATTGTTTTAATGCTGGCCGTTCTCCTGGCCGGCTGTGAGTCACTGCCTTTCATCGCCCCCCCTGAAACAGACCCGGCCGTTACCGCTTACTGGGACGTCCATCAACAGCGGCTTTCCGCCCTGGATGCCTGGACCTTGCACGGCCGAATGGTGCTGGTGGCCGGTGACGACGGCTGGACGGCCACCGTCCACTGGGACCAGGATCGGCAGAGTTACAAGCTGCGATTTATTGCCCCGCTGGGCCAGGGGACCTACGAACTCAAAGGGGATGCTGAATCGGTTACATTGTTGACAGCGGACAACCGCCTGTTGCATGCCGGGAGCCCCGAGGCCCTGTTACAGGAAAACCTCGGCTGGCAAATCCCCCTGGCCAGCCTGAAATACTGGATACGGGGATTGCCGGACCCGGCTGTGTCAGCCGAAGACCTGACCCTTGACGGTACCGGTCGCCTGAGCCAGTTGCAGCAGCACGGGTGGCGCGTCAAAATCCTGCGTTACCAGGATGTGAAAGGACTCGATTTGCCGGGGAAACTGTTTCTAAAGAATGAGCATTTTCAAGTGCGACTGGTGATCCAGGATTGGCAGACGGCGATCTGACAAGCACGGGCTGGCCGGCTCCGGCAAAACTGAACCTCTTCCTGCACGTCATCGGCCGGCGCCGGGACGGGTATCATCTCCTGCAAACGGTTTTCCAGTTTGTCACGCTGGCCGATCAACTGGATTTCCAGCTGTGCGACGATGGCCGGATATTGCGTCATGCCGATTACGACGATATTCCACCGGATGCCGACCTGGCAGTTCGTGCCGCACGGCTATTGCAGGTCGACAGCCGGTGCCGATTCGGGGCCGGGATCAGCATTCGCAAGAAGGTGCCTACAGGCGGCGGACTGGGCGGCGGCAGTTCCAATGCCGCAACCACGCTGGTAGCGTTGAACCGGTTGTGGCAGACCGGTTATTCCAGTGAAGATCTTGCCGGACTCGGCCTGCAACTGGGGGCCGATGTGCCAATCTTCATTCACGGTCAGGCTGCCTGGGCCGAAGGTGTTGGCGAGGAATTCACACCGGTGGAGCCGGAAGAACCCTGGTACCTGATCCTGCAACCTGATTGCGAGGTTTCGACCGCCACGGTATTCGCCAGTGCTGATTTGACACGTCATACCCCTGCAATCACAATACGCGACTTTCTGGCGCACGGCGGCCATAATGATTGTGAACCCGTGGTTCGGAATCTCTATCCGAAGGTCGCGGCGGCAATGGATTGGCTGGGGGAACATGCCGAGGCGAGAATGACGGGGACGGGCGCCTGTGTCTTTGCTGCGTTTTCATCCTATGATGCTGCGGAACGGGTAAGGAATAGAATTCCCCGGGAATTTACAGGTTACGTTTGTAAAGGAAGTAACCGCTCACTATTACTGGAACGCTTGGGCCGGGAAGTAACTTGATACGTCCGGGGATTGGACGTAAAGGGTTCCATGCTATTGGGGTGTAGCCAAGCGGTAAGGCACGGGGTTTTGATCCCCGCATTCCCAGGTTCGAATCCTGGCACCCCAGCCAAATTTAATTATGCAATGAGGCCGCCATGTCATTAGCAAACATGACGATATTTACGGGCAATGCCAACCCGCGACTGGCAATGGATATTGCGAATTCGCTGACTTTGCCCCTGGGCAAGGCCATTGTCGGGCGATTCAGCGACGGCGAGGTCATGGTGGATATCGAGGAAAACGTCCGTGGGCGGGATGTCTACCTGATCCAGTCGATTTGTGCGCCTGCCAACGACAACCTCATGGAGTTGCTCGTACTGGCCGATGCCATGCACCGGGCGTCGGCATCGCGTATCACGGCGGTGATACCGTATATGGGATATGCCAGGCAGGACCGCCGGACGCGCTCTGCGAGAGTGCCAATCACGGCCAAGATGGTGGCCAACATGATTGTTGCCTCAGGTGTGCACCGGGTATTGACGGTCGATCTGCATGCCGACCAGATCCAGGGTTTTTTTGACGTGCCTCTGGACAATGTTTATGCCTCGCCCGTCTTGATGGGTGATATCTGGAAGCATGAATACCCGAACCTGGTGGTAGTGTCACCGGATGTTGGCGGCGTGGTTCGCGCCAGGGCGCTGGCAAAACGGCTGGATGACACGGAACTGGCAATCATCGATAAACGCCGGCCGAAGGCGAACGAATCCGAAGTCATGAATATTATCGGCGAGGTTGAGGGAAGGACCTGTGTCATTATTGATGACCTGGTCGACACGGCGGGTACACTCTGCAGTGCCGCCAATGCCTTGAAAGACCGCGGTGCTGTAAAGGTGGTGTCTTATTGCACGCATGCCGTGTTATCCGGCAATGCCGTGAAGAATATCGAATCGTCCAAACTTGACGAACTGGTGGTGACAGATACTATCCCGTTGCGTTCCGATGCCGCGACCTGCGAAAAAATCCGGCAACTGAGCGTGGCCACCATGCTCGCAGAAAGCCTAAGGCGCATCAGCGAGGGTGAATCGTTAAGCTCGATGTTTGTTGACTAGAGAATTGCCGGGAAGAGAGCGTTACTTTTCCTGCAAACCGGTAATATGTTTGGTCGCGAATGTATTGCCGTATTTATAATCTTTAAAGGAGCAATGAAATGAAGCAATTCGAACTGAACGCGGAACCGCGTGAGGATGTGGGTAGAGGTGCGAGCCGCCGCCTGCGCCGCACCGGCAGAATACCGGGTGTGTTATACGGTGGTGATATGGCTGCCACCGCCATATCGCTGGATCACGATGATCTCGCCCATCACCTGGAAAACGAGGCTTTCTATTCCCATATCCTGACCCTCAAGGTCGGCAAGGACAAACAGAAAGTCGTTTTGAAGGACCTGCAAAGACACCCGATCAAACCCAACCTGTTGCATATTGATTTCCAGCGCATCAATGAAGCGGAAGAGCTGACCATGCGGGTGCCGATTCACTTTATCAATGAGGAAAAGTGTATCGGTGTTAAACAGAGTGGCGGGGTAATCAACCATATCATGACCGAGATCGAGGTTGTCTGCCTGCCAAAGGACCTGCCCGAATATATCGAAATCGATGTGCATAACCTGGACGTGGGTGATTCCATTCACCTTAACGAAGTGAAGTTCCCGGAAGGCGTCAAGTCCTGGGATATCGAGCACGGCGGCGATGCCGAAGCCACGGTAGCTTCCGTCTATATCCCGAGAGAGATTCCCGAGGAAGAGGAAGAGATTGAAGCCGCCCTCATGGAAGAAGGTGCTGTTGCCGCTCCTGCCGGCGAGGAAGAGCCTGAAGCTGAAAGTGAAGAAGACGAGGGCGACGAGAAATCTTCTGACGAAGATTAATCCGTCGTCACTATCGGCCTGTGCCTTCCGGCATCAAACTGATCGTGGGCCTGGGTAACCCGGGCCCCGAACATATTGCGACCCGGCACAATGCCGGGTTCTGGTTTGTCGACCAGTTGTCAGAGGAGTATTCCCTCCGCTTTCGTACTGAAAGCAAGTTCCAGGCCGAGGTTTGCCGGTGGCAGACACCGGAATTCGATTGTCGGATTGCCAAACCGATGACCTACATGAACCGTAGCGGTATTACAGTGGCGGCTCTCGTTAATTTTTTCAAGATTCCGGTCGGGGAGATGCTGGTGGTGCATGACGAAATCGACCTGGATACCGGCATCGCGCGTCTGAAATTTTCCGGTGGCCACGGCGGCAACAACGGCCTGCGGGATATTATCGAAAATCTCGGGACCCGGGATTTCTACCGCCTGCGGATCGGTGTTGGTCACCCGGGCAGCAGTAACAAGGTCACGCCACATGTACTCGGCCGCCCGAGTGCCGAAGATGAAAAGCTGATACTGCAGGCGATCGACGATGGAATCGCAGTGTTACCCGAACTGTTACATGGCGAATATCAAAAGGCCATGACGAGGTTACATACACAACAGCGATTAGCTACTAGCAACAAGCAGCAAGGTGATAACGATGATGATGAAAAGTAAATCCCGTTACTCGTTGCTACTAATAGCTATTAGCTATTAGCAATTATTTTATGGGTTTCAAATGCGGTATTGTCGGTTTGCCGAATGTCGGTAAATCCACCTTATTCAATGCACTGACGAACTCCGGCATTGACGCCGAAAACTATCCGTTCTGTACCATCGATCCGAATGTCGGGGTTGTTCCCGTTCCCGATCCGCGATTGCAACAACTCGCCGATATCGTCAAGCCGGCGAAAGTTGTTCCCGCGCACATGGAGTTCGTGGATATTGCCGGGCTGGTGGCCGGAGCCTCGAAGGGAGAGGGCTTGGGCAACAAGTTCCTGGCACATGTCCGAGAGACCCATGCCATCGCCCAGGTGGTGCGTTGTTTCGAGAACGACAATATCACCCATGTCGCCGGCAAGGTGGATCCGCTGAATGATATCGAGGTGATCAACACGGAGCTTTGCCTCGCCGACCAGGAGACTGTCGATCGCGCCCTGCAGAAAACCGTCAAGCTTGCACGGACCGGTGACAAGGATGCCGCGAAACAACAGTCCGTGCTGGAAAGGGTCATGGCGCACCTGGATGAAGCCAGACCGGTGCGCTCGCTTGATCTGGATGAGAAAGTACAGGAATTACTTTATCCTCTGCATTTACTGACGCAAAAACCGACCCTCTACATTGCCAATGTGGAGGAGGAAGGAATCGACAGTAATCCCTGGCTGGTAAAGCTGCACGCCCATGCCGCCGGAGAAGGATCGGAGGTTATCACCATCTGTGCCGCCATCGAGGCGGAGATCGCGGAACTGGACGAAGAGGGCAAACTGGAATTTCTGCGTGAACTGGGACTGGAGGAACCCGGATTGAACCGCATCATACGTGCCGGTTTCAATCTACTCGGTTTACAGACATTTTTTACCGCCGGCCCGAAAGAAGTCCGCGCCTGGACTATCCGCAAGGGAGCCACTGCACCGCAGGCTGCCGGTACGATCCATACCGATTTCGAGAGGGGCTTTATCCGTGCCGAAGTTATCAGTTTCG
The DNA here is from genome assembly GCA_035471825.1 of Gammaproteobacteria bacterium. GTDB lineage: Bacteria > Pseudomonadota > Gammaproteobacteria > Eutrophobiales > Eutrophobiaceae > DATIPP01. The sequence continues at coordinate 10,226 of DATIPP010000129.1, read as the reverse complement.
AAGATTACATTGCCTGCAGCGGAGAACAGGGCGCAAAGGAAGCCGGCAAGTGTCGGCTGGAAGGCAAGGAGTATGTCGTGGCGGACGGCGATGTCATTTTGTTCCGATTCAATGTATGAATCTGGAAACCGAGCGGCTGCATTTTGCTTCGTGTCGCCAGTAACATTGATCTAGAATCGAGTCATGTCGGATCGTCTACCGCGGCAGGAAATCATTAATACGGCACTGGCATTCAACCGTACCGGCCTTAGTGTCGGCAGGTCCGGTAATCTCAGTGTAAGGAATTCGCAAGGCTTTTTAATTACCCCAAGCGGCCTCCCCTATCCGGAAATGACCCCGGAATCCCTGATACAAATGGATCTCGACGGGCGGGTACTTGCCGGTGACCTTGAGCCATCGAGCGAATGGCATTTTCATCGCGCGATTTACCTCGCCAGATCGGAAGCAGAAGCGATCGTGCACGTGCATTCCCCCTATGCCACCGGGCTTGCCTGTAATCGCAGCGACATACCCGCATTCCATTATATGGTGGCCGTTGCAGGAGGGGATTCGATTCGCTGCGCCGAATACGCCACCTTCGGCACCGAAGAACTCTCGCGCAACGCTGTTGAGGCATTGGAGGACAGGCGGGCCTGCCTGCTGGCTAACCACGGCCAGGTTGCGCTTGGCACAACGTTGCAGGCAGCATTCGATCTTGCTGTCGAGGTCGAAAACCTTTCCAGGCAGTACTGGATTAGCCGGTTATTCGGTGACCCGGTGGTGCTAGATTCCGATGAAATGAAAACCATACTCGGGAAATTCAAATCCTACGGCAAAACCAGACAACGAAAGGAATAAACCACATGACGAGACTTCATCCTGCAGCCATCCTGTTTTTATTGTTGTTGAACGCTTGTGCCCTGAGTCCCCAGACTGTGGTTATCGATCCGGAATTGAGCGTCGTTACACAAGGTACGGGCGGGAAAGACATCCGCCTCTCCCTGGAAGTCGTTGATCCACGCACGACGGATGTCATCGGTCAGCGTGGCGGTGTGTACAAGACGACCTCGGATATACGCACGGATCCGGGGATGACCGCGACATTGAGAAAAAAACTTGCAACGGCGTTCGGTAACCTGGGTTACCAGGTCGTAACTCCCGATGAAGCGGCACGGGCAAGATTACTGGTCGAGATCGCGGAACTCACTTATGTTGCCCATCAGGAAGAACTGATCGATACCATCGAGACGCGGGTAGTTATACGGACAACCTGCTGGAAGGGCTCGGAGCAATACGGCAGTACCTACCGCGTGACGCATAAAAAGGAAGTCATCAAGGCGCCGAGCGAGGAGAAAAACGAGGAATTGGTCAATAACGTAATTGCCAGGGCCCTGGACAAGATGTTATCGGACGGGGAATTGATTGCGTTTATCGATGGCTGATTATTTTTGTTCTGTAAACGCGAATGAGGTGATGATTTGCAAAGTACCGGCCTGCAACCATTTCATCTGGCCATTCCGGTCACTGATATTGAAACGGCCCGGACTTTCTACGTGGATATACTGGGGTGCAGTCCTGCACGTGAATCCTCACGCTGGATCGATTTCGATTTCTTCGGCCACCAGCTTTCCGCGCATGTTGTGGACGATCATGACTTTGTGGTCCCGTATAACATGGTTGACGGAAAACAGATCCCGGTGCGTCATTTCGGCATCGTCATGGACTGGGACGACTGGCTGGTATTTTGTGAAAACCTGGAATACATAGGGATCGATTTCCTGGTTGCACCGACGATCCGGTTTCGTGATCAGCCCGGCGAACAGGCAACATTGTTTATAGAAGACCCCAGCGGTAATGCCCTCGAGTTCAAGGCATTTCGGGACTATCGCCGGCTTTTCAGCAAGGATTGAGAATATTCAATCGGTACGGATGATATTGACCGGCGTCCGTGCGCGTAATTCGTAAATATCCGGCCGGGTATCGTAATGCGGCCTGACCGATCCCGATTCCTTTTGCTGTTTAAGACTGGATAAATCCAGGTCCGCGATGACGACCGTTTCGGTATTGGGCTCGGCTTCGCCGAGCGTTGCATCGAGTGGGAAGGCGAAGTCGCTGGGTGAAAAAATTGCCGACTGTCCATAGTTGATTAGATACGATTTGATGGTGTGCAGGTTACCGACGTTTCCGGAGATTACGACATACACGACGTTTTCCACAGCGCGAGCCTGGGCGGTGTAACGGACGCGATTGTAGGCCTTACGTTCGTCCGTGCTGAAAGGCACAAAGATGATATCGGTACCACTGCGTTTTAACAGGCGCGAGGTTTCGGGGAACTCGATGTCGTAACAGACCTGTATGGCGATCCGCCCCAGAGCCGTGTCGAAAACATTCAGGCATTCACCGGGATAGATACCGAAATATTCCCTTTCAGCAGGGGTGATATGCAGCTTGTCCTGGGTGTAAAAGTTACCGCCCGGAGTGAAAAGATGTGACACGTTGTAAAGTTTATCTTCGCGATTAACCGGTTGTGTGCCGGCAATAATATACAGGTTGTATTTTTCCGCCTGTTCCCTGAATAGATCGATATATTCCGGAGTCTTTTTCGATAACTCAAACATGGCGTCACGCGAATCCATGTCGCGTGGCATGGTGGAGAATAACTGGGCGGTGAAAAATTCCGGTAACACCAGGTAATGACAATGATACTCATCCGCCGCATCGACAAAAAACATGACGTTCTGGACAAAGTCTCCCCAGGTCTTCACCGGTTGCATCAGGTATTGCGCGGAACAAACACGCACCTTGCGAACCGGTTTTTTCAGTGGCGATGCCGCAATACGCCGCTTGTCCGGGTTGAAATCGGGATTCGGCATCTCGATCAGGGTGCAATAATCCAGGCTGGATTGATCACCGACCAGATCGAGCAACACGCGCCGGACGTGATAACCGGCCTTGAGATGCGCAGATAATGCCGGGTCTTTTAATTCACCTTTTTCAACGGCCCTGACGTATTCCTCGGCCGTCATTTTACCGGCGTAATCACTGAACCCCGGTATACGTCCGTATGCAAGCAGGCGTTTCAGGTTGTATTTCCTGAGCAGTTTCTTGCGGTGGACGTAGAGTTTTCCGGAAACACCCCGGTTCTGGAAATCGGGATGGACGGCAATGTCGGCTCCGTAAAGCGTATCCCCGCCCGGTTTATGCGTACTGAATGTACTGGCACCGGTGATCTCGGAGTAGGAATACCATTCGGATTCATCATCCAGCTGCACGATAATGGAAGTGGCATAACCAATGATCCGCCCGTCCAGTTCGGCAACAAACTGCCCCTCCGGGAATGCCGCGAATTGCAGGCTGTAAAGACGGGCGTTGTCCTGTTTATGTGGGGCGTAGTCCGGGTAAGCCGCGATATGGCATTCAACAATCCCGGGAATGTCTTCTTCCCGCCAGTTCCTGACCCTGATTTTCGCGTTTTTAGTGGCCATACCTTATTACATTACAGGAAACCCGGGCGCCGGCGAATCTTTCCGGGGGAATATGGTTCCGGCCAACGGTAGTAGCCATGTAGTTATTCCGGTTTTCATTCGCCCTGTTTCAATTTCCGATCGATTATTTCCCGTATTTCGGTGTCCGTAAGCCCCTTGACCAGGACCAGTTTCCGGTCCGAGGAAAAACCGGAAACAATCCTTACATTGTTGCTTTGCAAATCCAGTGTCTTTGCCAGGAGTCTTTCGACGGCATTGTTCGCTGCGCCTTTTTCCGGTTTCGCCCGTACCCGGATTTTCAGGGTGTCATTCAGCCAGCCGCTGATACTGTTACCGGAGGAACCGGGAACCACCTTGACGGGGAGTTTCATCGCTGTTTCCGGTTGCAATGAAGTACCGGTTTACCAGTGGTTTCTTGTCCTGTTCCATTTGTACAAGGCGGAGGCAAAAAGATTGTATGCCAGCCAGCCGGTGTGGCGAATAACCGGCAGACTGGATATGCGCGCTTTCCATTTTTCATCGGGTGAGTTCCGCCATATTTCGATAAAGGCATCAAAGCCGATATGCCTGTTACCCTGCTCATCGACAACGTGCAGTCGTTCCCTGATGGATTCCAGTTCTGAATCAATTTCGTTTGCCAGCGAATTGTCAGCATGAACGTCTTTCCATTCCACCCCGCATCGCGGCATTTTCTTCTTCTGGTTCTCTATGCCCGCCTTGCAGACAGGGCAGGCGGAATTGTAATAGACCCTGATGCCGGACATTTCAGGTCGTCAAACCCCGGAATTTAACAGGTCGAATGAAACAATCCACCAACGGCTTCGCCTTTTTCCGCGCACTCGTTATAGATTTTGGCCGCCTCGGTGGTTTCTGCGATATGGAAGGTGATATTTTTCGAGCGCAGCAACTCGAGGGTTTGCGGGCAAGTGTGTAACATCAGTAACTGGCCACGCGACAGGACGATCGTGTCACAACCATGTTCGATTAATTCGTTTACATCATCGGGTTGTATACCCGGTACGTGGTGCGTGTCGGTCTCACTCCAGTCCCAGTCGCGGCCACCGCCCGGCCACAACTTGAAATCCTTGCCGGAGCCGATATTCTCGATTTCCATCCGACCCCAGGAAAGACCGGTAATCTTTGGGGACATGGCTGCCATCGTTAAACCATCCTGTTATTCGGAATGATGTGCCTTGTATGCAAGCAACGTGTTGTCTTTCATCATCGGTAACAGTATCAGGTCGTGTTCCAGGATATATTCAAGATCAGCCATGCCCTGGTTCAACATCAGCAGTTCCTCGACTGTACCGTCACTGTCGATGTGAAACAGCTTTCCCGCCATCCAGTCAGTAACGTAGTAATCCCCGTCAATATCAATCTCGACGCCATCGAGGTTACCGACCGGTGAACCGTCGCCGATACTGGTGATGCTTTTATCTTTCATTGACACGGCCTTCAGGTGGCCGGGAGTGTCGGTGGCAAAACCGTCGGTCATGACACCCCAGGCCCCGACCAACAGGCGATCATTTTCTGCCAGCAAGCCGTTCGGATTTTCCAGTTCCGCCGATTCCAGCCAGATAATGAATTCACCGCTGTCATCGTCGAGCTTATGAATGCGGTTCATGACCATGTCGGATACAAATATGTCACCGGTATGCCTGGCGGCCACGTCATTAAGAAATTTGGCATCCGCAACCGTATAACGATTGGTGACAGTGGCAGTGGCGATATCAATCTCGACCAGCGTATCGATATCGGCCGTGTATAACTTGCCGTCGCTGATGGCAAGCCCCTTGGGTGCGTCAAGGCCAGTGACCCATTCCAGAGTGACGAGTACACCGTCCAGCGAGGCAACCGAGATAAAACCGTTTCCGTCCTTTTCGTCCGCCGCACCGTTGACATTGGAGATATAAAGCAGCTTGGTTTCCGGGTCGTAAACGACCGATTCCGGGTTTTTCAAGCCGGCCATCTCCCACACTTTTTTCAGTTGTTCGGCATCGGCAGCAACCGTCGTCGCCAGGCATGAAAGTATTGATGCAAACAGCAACTTTTTCAGGTTGAATGAATTCATTCTTTGACTTCCTCCTTTACTCGTTTGAGATATTCAATAGTTCGCCCAGTGCCTCGCCCGGGTCAGTTGCCCGCATAAGGGCTTCACCCACGAGAAAGGCGCTGACACTGTTCCTGCGCATCAGGCGAATATCATCGGTCGTATTGATGCCACTCTCCGTGACCACTGTCCGGTCCGGAAAAACATCCGGCAGGAGCCCAATCGTTGTATTGATATCCGTGGTGAAAGTCCGGAGATCGCGGTTATTGATGCCGATCAGCGGGGTGCGCAGCATCATGCCCCGTTCCAGCTCTTCCCGGTTATGTACTTCGACCAGTACGTCCAGATCCAGTTCGACAGCGAGCGAGGCCAGTTCCCGCAGCATTGTATCGTCCAGGGCAGCGACTATGAGCAGTATACAATCGGCGCCCAGTACGCGTGATTCATAGATCTGCCACGGATCCAGCATGAAGTCCTTGCGCAGGACGGGCAGCGCGCAGGCATCGCGGACCGCCTGGAGATCTCCGTCCGACCCCTGGAAAAATTCTTCATCGGTCAGTACGGACAGACAGGTGGCGCCGTGCTTTTCATAGGATTTTGCAATGGCGGCCGGATCGTAATCCGGACGGATCACACCCTTGCTGGGAGAAGCCTTCTTCAGTTCCGCAATAACCGCAATGCCGTTATCACTGATTTTCTCTTGGATGGCGAGGTTGAAGCCCCGCGTCGCGGGACTGTCGGCGGCACGTTTCGCCAGTTTGGATTCGGGCAATTTTTTTTTGCGTTTTACGATTTCTTCCCGCTTGCAGGCCAGGATCCTGTCCAGGATATCAGGAATTTCATTCATGTTTTGATCACAATGCGTTGGTAAATGATACGAGTTCGTCCAGCCGGGATTTCGCGGCACCCGAGACAATAACCTCACGAGCACGTTCGATACCTCCTGACAGGTCGTCGCTGCCACCGGCAATGTAAATCGCGGCCCCCGCATTCAGCAGGACAATATCGGTGGCCGGCCCGGGCCTGTTTTCCAGAACCGAAATCATGCGTTCCAGACTGTCCTTAACGCTTGAAACAGACAATTGATCGATGTCGTTGCGGTCGATGCCAAATTGTTCGGGAGTAACCGTCCGGGTGGTGATTTCACCGTTCATCAGTTCCGCGATGCACGTCGGTGAAGAAATGCTTATCTCGTCCAGGCCATCTTCGGCGTGGACAACCATGACATGTTTCGATCCCAGACGGTGCAGCACTTCGGCCAGTTTTTCAAGCCAGTGATCACTGAATACGCCGATAACCTGGTTTGACGCGGCGGCCGGGTTGGTGAGCGGGCCGAGCAGGTTGAAAATTGTTCGTACGCCGAGTTCCCTGCGCGGACCGATCGCGTGTTTCATGGCACCGTGGTAGAGAGGAGCAAACATGAAACCGATTCCCGTTTCCTCGATACAGCGGCCGACCTGCTCCGGCGTCAAATCGAGTTTTACTCCGGCCGCCTCCAGGACATCGGCGCTGCCGGACCTACTGGAAACAGAGCGATTCCCATGTTTGGCAACATGCATTCCGGCGCCTGCCACCACGAATGCCGACGTGGTTGATATATTAAATGTGTTGGCACCGTCACCGCCGGTGCCGCAGGTGTCGACCAGGTTACGGGTGTTGATCGGGACCCGAATCGCCAGTTCGCGCATGACCTTTGCGGCGGCGGTGATTTCGGTGACGGTTTCACCCTTGATACGAAGGGCGACGAGAAAACCCGCGATCTGTGGCGGTGTGCATTCTCCGGACATGATCGAGTGCATCACCGCGTGCATCGTTTCTGCTTCAAGATCGTGACCATCGATCAGGTGCTGTATGGCGGACTTGATATCCATTCTTTGTAGTGAACCAATCGGTCGTATCGGGATTCAGATAGTCAAAAAGTTTTTCAACAGGTCATGACCGTAGGAAGTCAATATGGATTCCGGGTGAAACTGCACGCCGGAGATGGGGTAGTCCATGTGCCGGATGCCCATGATCTCGTCCATTTCGCCATTATCGTTTTCAGTCCAGGCCGTGATTTCGAGAGATTCCGGCAGGGATTCCTTTTCCAGCACCAGGGAATGATAACGTGTTGCCGTGAAGGGAATATCCAGCCCGTGGAAGATGTCGGAGTTGTTGTGATGAATCTCCGAGGTTTTGCCGTGCATGATGCTGCCGGCATGGATGACCTTCCCCCCGAAGGCCTGGCCGATGCACTGGTGGCCGAGACAGACGCCGAGAATGGGTTTCTTGTCCCTGAACCGGTCAATGAGCTCGAGAGAGATACCTGCCTCGTTGGGCGTGCAGGGACCGGGTGAAATCACGATACGTTCCGGCGCCAGTGATTCGATCTCATCAACAGTGATTTGATCATTGCGGAACACCTTCACGTCTTCCCCCAGTTCACCCAGGTATTGCACCAGGTTGTATGTGAAGGAATCATAATTATCGATCATGAGCAACATCGAACCGGTATCTCTTTAATGTAATTCAATGACATAAATTGCGGATGGTTTAACCGGTGACAAGCCCGTTTTCGGCCATACTAACAGCCCGGAATATCGCTCGTCCCTTGTTCATGGTTTCTTCCCATTCCCGCTCCGGCACGGAGTCGGCGACAATGCCGGCACCGACCTGTATATGCAGGGCCTGGTTCCTGATCACTGCAGTGCGTATTGCGATGGCGGTATCCATATTACCATCCCAGGACAGATATCCGACAGCGCCGGCATAGACGCCGCGCTTGACCGGTTCCAGTTCGTCGATGATCTCCATGGCCCGTACCTTGGGTGCACCGGATACCGTGCCGGCGGGGAAAGTCGCACGCAGGACGTCCATGGCAGACTTGTCGTCCTGCAGTTCCCCGATGATATTGGAGACGATATGCATGACATGGGAATAACGTTCAATGATCATCTTGTCGGTTAAAGTCACGCTGCCGGTTTTTGCCACGCGTCCCACGTCATTGCGCCCGAGATCAATTAGCATGAGATGCTCCGCCAGTTCCTTGGGATCGGCAAGCAGTTCCTGTTCCAGTTTCCGGTCCTGCTTATCGTTTTTACCGCGCGGGCGTGTTCCGGCGATCGGCCGGACGGTAACAACGCCTTCTTCCAGGCGTACCAGGATCTCGGGCGAGGAGCCGACAATGTGGAAATCACCCAGGTGCATGTAAAACATGTAGGGCGACGGGTTGAGGCACCGCAGGGCACGATAAAGATTAATCGGCGGCGCGGTAAAGGGTATCGACAGGCGTTGTGACAGTACAACCTGCATGACATCACCGTCAATGATGTATTGCTTGATGGTGTCAACGGCACGTTCAAACCTGTCACGGTTGAAATCCGAGATAAAATCCTCCTCGTTGACAGAACGCCCGGCTACAACCGGCTGTTGAATATGTTCTGTCGCGAGTTTCCCGGTCAACTCGTCCAGTTCGGTGCAGGCGTTTTCCCAGGCGTCGGGAAACTCGGGATTGGCCTGGATAATGATATACAACTTGCCACTCAGGTTATCGAACACGATCAACCGATCCGAAACCATTAATAAAATATCCGGGCAGTTGAGCGAATCCGGCTTGTGACTTTCGGCAAGACGGGGCTCGATGTACTGGATGGTGTCATAACCGAAGTAACCTACAAGGCCGCCGGCAAAACGTGGAACACCCTCGATCTCCGGTACACGAAATTCCAGCCGGAAGTTCTCGATCTCCTGCAGGGGATCATCGGTTTCGCGTTCCTCGATAATCCGCCCTTCATGTTCCAGGGTGAGTTTACGGCCCTGAACGCGGAATACAGTCGTAGATGACAACCCGATGATAGAGTATCGGCCCCATTTCTCGCCGCCATGGACCGATTCGAACAGGTAGGAACAGGGTGAATCAGCGAGTTTCATGTAGGCACTCAACGGCGTTTCGAGATCCGCCAGTACTTCACGCATTACGGGAATACGATTGTAGTTATCGGCTGCAAGCCGTTCGAATTGTTTTTTTGAAATAGTCATGTTGCCAATAGTTCCGGCAGGCAGGCGAGTGAATCGATGACCGCATCGGGTTCTGCCTCGCTGATGTCCCTGCCGTGGTTGTATCCGTAGGACACTGCGAGCACCTGTAAACCGGCAGCACGTGCGGCATGAACATCATTTACAGAATCACCAATCATGAGTGATTTTTCCGGATCGATACCGAAGTGCTCAGCAGCATGTAACAATGGTAACGGATCGGGTTTTTTCCGGGGCAGGGTATCACCGGCTATCACGATACCGAAAGCATCATTTATGCCCATTTCCCTGAGCAGGATATGGGTAAACTCCCCGCGTTTGTTGGTCACGCACCCGAGCTTGCAGCCGGACTGTTTCAGGTACTCAAGTCCTTCTACGACACCGTCATAGAATTTACTCAGTCGACAGGTATTATCGGTATAAATCGGTATAAAACAATCATAGGCCTGTTCAAAAAGTACCGAATCCGGTTCACCGTCCATCTTGTCAGTCAATGCGCGCTTTATCAGGATTTCCAGTCCGTTGCCTACCCAGTAGCGGACCTTGTCTTCACCTCGTTGCGGCAGGCCAAGTTGTTCCAGCATGCGGTCAATGGACCAGGCCAGGTCGGGGACCGTGTCGACCAGTGTGCCATCCACATCCAGCAGTACCAATTCCGGTTTGTTCAACATCATGATAATACCAACCGGTTGGAGCAG